>CAZBJD010000006.1:0-35422 GCA_964492155.1 uncultured Eubacteriales bacterium | reverse complement strand
GATGAAGGTGCAGGAACTATGGTTATAGGAGAACATAAATAATGAGTGACATAAAAAATATCGACAAAAGCTATGTGGCTTCAACGTATGCCCGTTTCGATGTTGAAATAGTTTCGGGCAAAGGCTCTTTAGTTTATGACGAAACAGGCAAAGAATACATAGATATGGGTTCGGGAATCGGCGTTACATCTTTTGGTATCGCAGATGACGAATGGGTTAGTGCCGTAACAGGTCAGCTCGGCAAAGTTCAGCATATGTCTAATCTTTATTACACAGAGCCATGTGCACGTCTGGCTGAAATGCTTTGCAAAAAAACGGGTATGAAAAAAGTGTTTTTTGCAAACTCGGGTGCAGAAGCAAACGAATGTGCAATTAAGGTTGCAAGAAAATATGCTCATGATAAAAAAGGCAGCGATTACTACACAATAATCACTTTGGAAAAGAGTTTTCACGGAAGAACACTTACCACTCTCGCCGCAACAGGTCAGGACCATTTTCATGAACTTTTTCAGCCTCTGACACCGGGATTTGTTCACACTCCCGCAAATGATATCGAGGCATTGAAAGAAGCAGTTAAAAACAATAAAACTGCGGCTATAATGATTGAATGTATTCAGGGTGAAGGCGGCGTTGTTGCACTTGATGAAAAATTTATCAAAGCAGCTGCCGAAATTGCAAAAAACGAGGATATTATTCTTATAGTCGACGAAGTGCAGACAGGCAACGGAAGAACAGGTGAGCTTTATTCATATATGAATTTCGGAATTTCTCCCGATGTTGTTACAACTGCAAAAGGTATCGGCGGAGGTTTGCCCCTGGGTGCCTGCCTTTTAGGCGATAAAGTTAAAGACGTTTTAGGATTTGGCGACCATGGTTCAACCTTTGGCGGAAATCCCATAGCCTGTGCAGGTGCTGTAAGCATTATAAGCAGAATTGATGATAAGCTTTTAAGCGGGGTTAAAGAAAAATCAAAATACATTTTTGAAAGCTTAAAAGACGCCAAAGGCGTTGAGAATATCAGCGGTATGGGTCTTATGATTGGAATTAAAACCGTAAAGCCCGCCGGCGAAATTGTTAAAAAATGTATCCAAAAAGGCGTATTGTGCCTTACTGCAAAAGATAAAGTGCGTTTACTTCCCGCTCTTAACATTCCGCAAAATGTTTTAGAACGTGCAATTAACACAATAAAGGAAGTTTGCAAGGAGGATTGAAAAATGAATCTCAAAGGAAAAAACTTTTTAAAGCTGCTTGATTTCACTCCTGAAGAAATCGCATATTTAATTGATTATGCAGCAGAATTAAAAAAGCAGAAAAAAGAAAAAATTTCACACAAATTATTTCCCGATAAAAATATTGCTTTGGTTTTTGAAAAAACTTCAACAAGAACTCGCTGTGCATTTGAAGTTGCCGCAGCAGACCTTGGTATGCACCCCGTATATTTAGACCCCACAGGTTCACAAATCGGCAAAAAAGAAAGCATTGCGGATACCGCAAGGGTATTGGGCAGAATGTTTGACGGTATTGAATACCGCGGCTTCGGTCAGGAAATTGTAGAAGAACTTGCAAAATATGCAGGTGTTCCGGTATGGAACGGTCTTACAAACGAATTTCACCCCACACAAATTCTTGCCGATTTTTTAACAATCAAAGAACATTTCGGCGACTTAAAAGGCAGAAAGCTTGTTTATATGGGCGACGCAAGATACAATATGGGCAACTCTTTAATGGTAGGCTGTGCTAAAATGGGAATGCACTTTGTTGCCTGCTCACCTGAAAAATATTTTCCGAATGCCGAACTTGTAGCACAGTGCGAGTCAGTTGCAAAAGAAACAGGTGCAATTCTTGAATTTATCGAAGACCCTATGGTTGCCACCAAAAATGCTGACGTTATTTACACAGACGTATGGGTTTCAATGGGTGAACCTGCTGATGTATGGAAAGAAAGAATTGACGACCTTCTTCCCTATCAGGTTAACAAAAAACTTATGGATAACGCAGGAGAAAATTGTCGCTTTATGCATTGCCTTCCCGCATTCCACGATTTGAAAACCACAATCGGCAAAGATATTCACGACAAGTTCGGTCTTGACTGCATGGAAGTTACCGACGAGGTATTTGAAAGCGACAAATCAATCGTTTTTGATGAAGCTGAAAACAGAATGCACACTATAAAGGCAGTTATGGCTGCTACATTAGAATAATGGTAATATTAAAGGAATGTGCTTTACATTCCTTTTTTATATTGATTTTTTTGTGAAACAGTGATAAAATACAATGTAGTTAGTTTAGAATAACTTGAAAATATGGAGGAAAAATGGAACAATATACAGTTACAGGTATGAGTTGTGCTGCCTGCAGTGCACGTGTTGAAAAAGCAGTATCTGCACTTGAAAGTGTTGACAAATGCCAGGTTAACCTTTTAACCAACACAATGTCAATCGAGGGCACGGCTACCCAAGATGAAATTATCGCTGCAGTTACCCACGCAGGGTACGGTGCATATAAAAAGGATGAGGAAATAAAAGAAAAATTGCCTCAGAACAACGATTTTACCTCCCTTAAAACAAGATTTATTTTATCAATGGTATTTTTGCTTGCACTTATGTATGTATCTATGGGAAATATGATGTGGGGTTGGCGTCTTCCTGCTTTTTTTGAAGGAAATCATCTTGCTGTTGCGGTGCTGCAGCTTGTGTTATCAGGAATAATTTTAGTAATCAACCAAAAGTTTTTTATAAATGGTATCAAAGGTGCATTAAACAGATCTCCAAATATGGATACTTTGGTTGCCCTCGGTTCGGGAGTTTCTTATATTTACAGTTTGGTTGTGCTTTTCTTAATGACTGCCGCAAACCACAATCAAATGATGGATTTGATGCACGAGCTTTATTTTGAATCAGCCGCAATGATTTTGGTTTTAATCACAGTGGGTAAAATGCTTGAAGCATATTCAAAAGGTAAAACTACCGATGCTGTAAACTCTCTTATGAAGCTTGCCCCCGAAACGGCGGTTGTAATAAAAGACGGTGTTGAAACAATAATCCCTGTCAAAAACTTGAATGTTGGAGATATTTTTGTTGTCCGCCCAGGTGAAAGCATTCCGTCTGACGGCGAAATCATTGAAGGCTCAAGTGCAGTTGACGAATCAATGCTTACAGGCGAAAGTATTCCTGTTGACAAAGAAACAGGCGACAAAGTTTCTGCCGCAACTGTTAATCAATCGGGATTTATCAAAGTTAAAACTACCCGCGTAGGCTCTGACACATTTTTAGCTCAGATTATCAAAATGGTCACCGATGCATCAAGCACCAAGGCTCCCATTTCCAAAATTGCGGATAAGGTGTCCGGAGTTTTCGTTCCTGTTGTAATTATAATTTCTGCTATTACCATTATTGTCTGGTTGTTGTTGGGGCAAACCTTCGGATTTGCTCTTACCCGCGGTATCTCGGTTCTTGTTATAAGCTGTCCCTGTGCCTTGGGGTTAGCAACCCCTGTTGCCATTATGGTAGGCAGCGGTGTCGGTGCCAAAAACGGTATTCTGTTTAAAAATGCAGCAAGTCTGGAACACACCGGCAAGATAACCGTTGCAGCACTTGACAAAACGGGCACTATTACAACCGGTACACCATCGGTTACGGATATTATCCCAAACGGATGTGAAAATTCCGAGCTTTTAAGCCTTGCTTACTCACTTGAGAAAAAAAGCGAGCACCCCTTAAGCTTTGCAATTGTTAATAAAGCTATGGAAGAAAATTCAGATTTTTTTGAAATTGATGATTTCAAAGTTGTTCCGGGCAATGGATTAAGCGGAACTATAAACCAAATTCAAGCTTATGGCGGAAATTTGGCATTTGTAAGCGAGTTTACCAAAATCCCCGAAACTCTTGTTTCTCAGGCTGAAAATTTAGCTCAAAGCGGCAAAACTCCCATGTTTTTCTGCGTGGGCAACAATTGCCTTGGAATAATCGCTGTTGCAGACACTGTAAAAGAAGACAGCCTTAAAGCAATAAGCGAGCTTAAAGAAATGGGTATTACTCCCGTAATGCTGACGGGTGACAACGAAAAAACTGCAAAAGCTATTGCAGGAAGTGCAGGTATAGACCAAGTAATTGCAGGCGTGCTCCCCGACGGGAAAGCCTTGGCAATCAAAAATCTGCAAAAAGATGCCAAAGTTATGATGGTGGGCGACGGAATTAACGACTCTCCTGCCCTTACACAGGCAGATATCGGTGTTGCAATCGGAACAGGTACGGATATCGCAATGAATTCGGCAGACATAGTTTTAATGAGCGGAAGTCTTAGAAATGTTCCCGCTGCAATCAGGCTCAGCCGTGCCACCTTAAAAAATATCCGCGAAAACTTATTCTGGGCATTTATTTATAATTGCATCGGAATTCCTCTGGCGGCAGGTGTGTTTATTTTCACTCTCGGATGGAAATTAAATCCTATGTTCGGTGCAGCAGCAATGAGTCTTTCAAGCTTTTGTGTTGTTACAAATGCTCTGAGATTAAATTTTGTTAAAATATTCAAAGATAAAAAGGAGAAAAAGGAGAAAAAGGTTATGAAAAAAACACTTACAATTGAAGGTATGATGTGCCCCCACTGTGAAGCTGCAGTAAAAAAATGTCTGGAAACAATCCCTGGAGTTGCTACAGCAACACCAAGCCATCAGACAAAAACCGCAGTTGTTGAATTAAATGCCGAGGTTGCCTGCGATACATTAAAAAAAGCAGTTGAAGATGCAGGATACAAGGTTGCAGATTGCAAGTAAAAACAAGCCACCGTAAGGTGGCTTGTTTTCAACTTAATTTATTCTTTAAATAATCACAACAAATTACTTTTTCGGCGAGCATTCCCTTATTGAAATAATAGTGATTTGCCGCTTCAAATCCAATCTTGGAGTTTTTGCTCATAAGCTTATACATAAGAAGTGCCATTTCTCTTTCCTTACTTAAAATTTCGGGCATTCTTTCATTTCTGCCCTCATCACGTTCCATAATAAAGCTTGTCTGAAGGTAAGAAGAATTGAAAAGCACATAACCTGTCCACGCAAACTGCTTAAACTCACAATCAGGCATATCTTCAATAATTTTCAAGCCTTCTGCCCATTTTTCGCTTAAAAGTTTTAACTGATTTAAATAAATATCTCTCGGATATGGTCCACGCCAGCGGTCAAGCTCATCTAATGCAAAGCCTGTCATTGACGCTTCAAATCCTGTTGACTTTTCAAACAACAAGTTCGACGGCCCGGGATTTTGAGGTCCGTTATAAATATTATTTATGTGGAACGGGAACTCTTTAAATGCGATTGAGAACTGTGTTGCTGCTTTTTTTACCATATCTGCATATTCTCCATATTCGTTTTTAAGCAATTCAACATATTTTTCTTCGCTTGTATCTTCAAGACACTCTGATGCCACTTTTAAGTTTATTGAAGGATATCCTCCCAAAGTCCAGCTTAACATCAAGTGCTCAATTCCCTCTGTTTTAAGACCTTTCATATGCTCTCTTATCAGGTCAAATACGGGAAGATACGGAACGGTACTGCATTCCCATGTATCATTAACCTGAACCTTTGCCGCAATTTCATGTCCGTTTTCTCTTGCTGTTTTCCATATTTTTCTTGCAACCTCGCCTGGTCCCGGTATTGACATACTGTAGTCGCCGACAACACCTTCAACGCCTCCGATTACAAACGGCTTTCGGGTCTCACTATTACTTTGAATAATAATATCTTTTGGCAGACTTTTAATACATTTTTCTATATCCTCATCCGGTATTCTTCCTACCCATGCCCATGTCCATGCTATAAGCTTTAAGCTTTCATCCGCTTTTTTACAGCCTCTTGATATTGCATTCAAAACACCCGAAATCAGTTCCCATTCAGGGGTATCTTTACACTTTTCGCACTCATCTCCATCGGGTATTGATTTACAGTGAGTTAAGTTTTCAGACATAGTTATTGTGAAAAATCCGCCAAGTCCCGGAACGGCTTTGCAAAGGGATTCTACTGCGTTTTCAACATAATCAAGCACCCGACTGTCCGAAGTACAAAGTGCACCATATAATTCATTATGCCTTCCTAAAAGTTCAGGGAATTTTTCAAAAAATCCCATAGGCATACACCTTGGTTCATTAAGATATAAATACACTTTGATACCATATTTGTCCGCAAGATTCACAAGCTGTCTTAATCTTTCCTGTCTTTTTTCAAATCCGGCAGAATACCTTTTATCAAAAGGAAACTCCGTTATCTGATAAAGCGTGGTATGAAGCCAAACCGCATTAATTCCCATCTGACTGTACTTTTTCAGCATTTCTTCAGGATATGATTCTTCTATATCCGTATCAAGCACAGAGGCATAAAGCCCGCAAAAAGAGAATATCATCCTCAAGCCGTCTGATTTTTCAATGGTAATAGCTTTGGTTTCTGTTTTTTCAAAAAACTCGAAAGATTTTTCTCCTGTAAACAACTCTGAAAATTCAGATTGCATAATATTTCTTATATTCTCAACCTGTTTTTTCTGGCTTTCGTTAAGGAAAACGTCTGTGACCGGTTTGCAATATGGTTTAAAATCTCCAAGCTTGTGTGCCAAAAAGTCTTCTTCTTTAAGCACAACCGCAAGATGTTCTTCTGTCCATCCCAATACTTTTAAAATCTGCTCGTATGACAGAATGTGCCAGCAATTTTTTATTGTTGTAATATAACCCCTTGTTTCCCACTTTGCATTATGCTTCTGTTCGGGCAGCCCCATTTCATCTGCAATTTCAAAAACACGTTCCAAAGGCAAATCAAGAGCATATGCGATTTTTTTTGCCTCAACTGTTTCCCATAATCTGAAAACTGCCGCATAAAGATTGTTCGGAAAATGTTTAAGTTCCAATTCCTTGTCCTGTCTTATCGGTGGTAACGATACTTTTTTAATTTCTACCACTCCTTTTAATCGTTGTTTCGATGGCGAATAGCCAAAATAGTGTCTGTATGCTGAAGAAAAGGCAAACTGTGAAGAAAAACCAACATTGTTTGAAATTTCCTTTATCATCAAATCTGTATCCGAAAGCAGTTTTTTTGCCGCTTCCATTCTTGTTGTTATCAGATGCTGCTGCGGCGATATTCCATAGGCTTTTTTAAAGAGCTTGCACAGGTGCTTTTCTGAAACATTCACGCTTTTTGCCACAGATTCCATAGTAAGTTCATATCTGTAATTATTCTCAATAAAGATTTTTGCCTGCTCTGCATATTTTATTGAGGCGTAATTTTTATATTTTTCTATGTGAGGCAGACAATTCATAAGCAAAAGTAGAGCTTCATTCTCATCTTTGGACTTTTCTATACTTTCAAAGCTATGCGAAATATAATCAAAAAGCCATTCGGGATTGCGTAATTTGAGTCTTATATGTTTGTTAAGATACACCCCGAACGCACTTAAAAGCTTTTCTGCTCCCATTCCGCCAAAGCCTATCCAGTAATGTTCAAAATCAGCTTCAAACCTGAAAGCATAAGGAACGCCTCTTGTAAGCAAAAAAGCCTCTCCTTCAGAAATTTCTTCACCTTCTAAAACCACTGTTCCTTTTTTTACAAAATGCAGTATAAAGGTGTTTCTAACCTGAGACTTTGCTCGTTTTCTTTCGTCGCCGTATGAAAATCCAAGTTCATTTACATACAAATTATCATTTTTAACCGGAAGAAGTACAAATTTTTTGTTGCAGCTCATATACTTTCACCTACGTCCTTTACATGTTTCATTTTACATCCTATTCCTGTTGTTGTCAATCAAAAGCGCGATTTTTGCATATATATGCGTAATAAAATTATGTACAATTCAAGATTAAAGCTATACAATTCAATTAAATTTAATTTTGATATGCTTGCAAAATATATTTGTTTATTATATAATTATTGATGTGCTTTTTAACTTTAAGGAGGATAACTTATATGTTGGTACCAAAAATCTGGGGTGCAGGTCAGATCTTTGCATTTTCTGCATTAGACGGCAAGGCATCAAACACAGACGATTTTGCAGGTATGCTCAGCGGTGACAGACTTGGTGTAAGATTTTACTCAGAAGTTGTTCGTGAGCTTGCAATTGTAGGCATTCAGTCAAATGCTTTAAAATTTAATGCCGTAACAGGTGATTATATCAACGCCGTTACCGCAGAAGGCGAAGAAAATATTATTATTTATTACGATACTCACTTGATTATCGGTCAGGTTTCAACAGGTGCTACGCCTGTTGTTCACATTGACGGAAAAGCAAAAATCACAGAAGAAGACGGAATTTGCTGCCACGACACAAACGACGGTGAAATTTCCGCTCTTATGATTAAGGACAATAAATTTGCTTTTGCTTTCGGTCATTCAAAAGAAGAAGTGAAAGAAAGAGTTTTGAAGGGCATTGACGCAGATATAAAGGCTGACGAAGCTAAAAAGCTTGCTTACTTTGAAAAATACAGCCGCCCGGGGCTTCAAAAATATAGTGAACTTTTCAGTAAGTGTATTTCAGTTATGAAAACTCAGCTTTATTCTCCTGAAGGCTTGTTTAAAACAATCTGGTCTACTCCCGACAGACTTCCTCACCACGATTTATGGCTTTGGGACTCTGTTTTCCATGCTCTCGGCTTCAGGCATTTAGATACAAAGCTTGCAGAAGAACTTATTCTTGATATCTTCCCAATGCAGCACGAAAACGGTATGATTTCTCATCAGGCGAAACCTGGTTGGGTTTCTGAAGTTTCTCAGCCTCCCGTAATCGCATGGGGCTCGTGGCAAGTATTTGAACAGACTAAAAATATTGAATTTATCAAAACTGTTTACGAACACAACAAAAAGTTCTTAGAGTGGGTATATAAAAACAAAAAATCAGAAAATGAAGAACTGTTTATCTGGTCAACAAACAATGTTTCAACCAACCGTTGTGATGAATCGGGCATTGATAACTCTCCGAGATTTGACGCTTATGTTACATTGGAAGCCATTGACTTTGCATGCTATATGGCAAATGAAATGCGTTATATGAAGAAAATTGCAGAAGTTTTGGGTGAAGACGGGTCAGAGTATGATAAACGCTTTGAAGCAATAAAAGAAGCTGTTAACAGAAAACTCTGGAACGAGGAAGACGGCTTTTATTATGATTATGACCTTACCAACAACAAGTATCATAAGGTTGAGTGCTTTACATCATTCCTGCCGCTTTTTGCAGGTCTTTGTGATGAAAAGCAGGCAGAAAGCCTTGTAAGCTGGCTTACCAATCCCAATACATTCAATACATATCTTCCGATTCCTACAATTTCAAGGAGAGAAAAAAGTTTCAGAAAAGATATGTGGTGCTCACCTGTTTGGGTTAACTGTAACTATTTAATTTACGAAGGCCTTAAAAATTACGGTTATACCGTTTTAGCAGACGAGCTTACAGAAAAGCTTTTAAGCGTTATTGATGAATGGTATCACAAAGCAGGCTGCGTATTTGAATTCTTTGATTGCGACAACGAAGTCCCGCCCTATAAGCTTGACAGAAAAGGTCCTGTTGTTGAGCCTTACAACATCAGAATTAAATATCAGGCAGTTCGCGACTTTGGATGGAGTTGTACGCTCACCTGCGATATGATTGCAAGAAAATACGGCAAATAATCGGAGGCGGTAAAATGAAGAATTATGAAATTCACGGATATAATCCTATGTCGATTTGCGATTCTCACATTCATTGTCATGTTAAAATTTCACTTGACGAAACTGTTGAAATTTACAACAATGTAAAACAGCATTACAATCTTGAAAAGTTTGCCATTTGCTGTCTTCCTATGCCAATTTACAGTTTTTCTGACAACTATAAGGCGTTATACTGCAAAGATATGATTGACGGAGTTTATGTTAATGCGGGCATTCTGCACACTTTTGACAAGCCTGAAACCTCGGACTATTACTTAAGCGAAATCAAAAAGTATCACGCAATGGGTTGCGACGGTATTAAAATGATAGAAGGTAAGCCTGATGACAGAAAAATGCTTGGCAAACGCCTTGACGACAAGGATTTCGATAAATTTTACGAATATGCCGAAGAAAATCAGATTCCAATCTTAATGCATTGGGGCGATCCTTCTGAATTCTGGGATATTAACAGAATTCCACAGTGGGCTTTAGAACGCGGATGGCTTTATGATGACTCCTACCCGCCTTATAAAGAATTCAGAGGTGAAGTTGAAGGCTTCTTAAAAAAATTCCCCAAGCTTAAGATTACATTTGCCCATTTCTTCTTCACATCGGATGAGTATGAATACGCAGAAAAGGTTATGGAAACCTGGGAAAACGTTTGTTTTGACCTTACTCCGGGCAGCGAAATGTATAAAAACTTCAACGCAAGTCCTGAAAAGTGGCGCAACTTCTTCTTAAAGTATTCAGACAGAATTTTGTATGGAACAGATATTTATAACTGGGAGCCCGAGGGTAAAACTGTTGAGCAGCGTTACTCTCACGCAGTTAATTTGGAGCGAAGCTTTTTAGAAAGAAAAGAAGGCTTTGTTGACCCTTGGATACAGGTCAGCATAGATCATCCGTTCGGATTTGATGATGATGTGCTTTCAAAGATTTACAACAAAAACTTCAAGCGCATCTGGGGTGAAAATCCAAGACCCTTGGACAAAGAGCTTATCGCAAGTGAGTGCAAAAAATTCCTCGAAAGCGTTAAGCTATGCGAAGTTGAAGAAAAAAATATGAAACAGTTGATTGAACATTTTTCAAAGTAAAAAAAGCCACGCACGGAAGTTACCCGTGCGTGTTTTTTACTTGATTGTGTAATCCATATACTCCGAATTGTGCTTTCCTGTGTCGTTATTTTCAATAACGAGCACAAGAGCATCGTGGCTTACCTTTATATTGCGTGCCACTCGCCTTTTCTTACATTGTAAATCAGGTTTTTGTCCATTTTTACAAATTCGTTTTTTCACCAACAAGCAACGTTGCCTCACCCTCTAAAAGCATAAAAATCCCGTCTGTTAACATATGCCTTTCAAGACAGGTAATGTTATCAAACCTTTCGGCGTGTCTTAAATACGCCACTCTGCAGCCTTCAAATCGGTGTTTTACCTCAAATCCGTCTTTGTCAGGCGAATAAATATCAAGCTCCATAATATCACTACTCCATTTCTATTACGTCTACGCCCTGCGGGGGTAGTATTTTTCCAAGCACTTTTATTTCTTCATCTGAATTATTCCATATGGTCATTATTTTTGTTTTATGCTGCTTAAATGCTTTTTCTTATACTCTGATGGCGTCATTTTCAGTCTTTGGCGAAATATTTTACTGAAATAGCTTGGATTTGTAAAGGAAAGCTTTTCTGAAATTGCAGATACCGAGCAGTTGTTTTCTTCGAGCATCGACATTGCCTTTTGTATTTTTGAATCGGTTATATATTCCAGAGGTGTTTTACCCGTTGCTGCTTTGAAAAGCCTTATTAAGTGCTCTTTTGAAACATAAAGTATCTCTGTTAAATCGTCAATTTTTATAGGTAAATCAATATTCTTTCTGATATATTCAAGCACAGGTAAAAGCCGCTGCTTAGTTTTATCATTATCATTTATTTCTGCAATTTTATCTTTTATAAAAATCGAAGTAATTTTTAAAAGACAAGCGGTCATATCTATCTCGTAAGTAATGTCCGGCTCTTTAAAAACTTCTATCGCTTCAGAAAACGCCGAGTTAATTTGCTGATAGTAAATATTACTGCTGTTAAAAAGCTGAAACTCTCCCCTCCTCAACGCCCATTCGAGAGGAATTTTAAGAACTTCTTCTTTGTATGTAATCGCAACAACTTCGGCATCGTTTGTTTCTGAATTCACCTGATGGAGGGTATTGGACGGAAAAAATAAAATGTCACCTTTGTAACATTTCAAATCACAGGTTCCCACCTTTATAGAAACAATTCCCGAACTTACTTTTAAAATCTCAACTTCCTCGTGGAAATGTAAAAAAGCAAGATTTTCCTTGTTATTCTGCACAGAAACCGCAACAGGGAAATTTCTGTTGCGATAATCTACAAACATATATTCCGACCTGTACATTTAAGCTCTCCTTTTGTCAAAATAGTAATATAAAATATCAATATTGTAACAGTTTTTCTATAATTGATTTGTTATAATCTAATTATAACAACGCAACATTTTTATGTCAAGGAGAATTCTTTATGAAAAGCCGGGTTCTGTTAAAAATGATGAGCTTGTTTTAGGCGATATGTCCTACAAAACCGTTGTGCTTTCTCACATTGAAGTTTTAAGATAATAAGGCGGATTGCCTTGCAGATTACAAGAACGTTTCTATGTTTGAAAACAGAGGCAGATTTATAAACGCAATTTGCAAAAAAAGCGAAGCCGACCATTATTTTATGATTTATAACGGTGATTGCTGAAAATATAAAGGTTGAAAATATAAGACTTGCGGCAAAATTTTTGCGGTTGAAGTTTATGGTGACAAATTTACTGTAACAACATCCGATTTTTCCAAAACTGCAAAAATCGGCGAAAAAATTATACTTTAAGAGGTTAGAAAAATGATTTATTATGTTTTATTATTGGTAGCTGCTGCACTTTTTGCAACACAATTTCTTTTTCAGAAAAAATTCGAATCAAGCTATGGAACAGACATTAAAAGCACACTTGTATTTTCTGTGGGAACAGGCTTTGGTATGGGCGTTGTTTCGTTAATTTTCACAGGCGGAAAATTTGATATAACACTATTTTCGTGTATTGTTGCACTTTTGCACGGCACCGCAAGCTTTCTTTATATGTATTTCAGTTTAAAGGCTTTAAATGTTGCAAACATTTCAGTTTTTTCTGTTTTTACAATGCTTGGAGGTATGCTTCTTCCCACTTTCTACGGAGTATGCTTTGCAGGCGAAACGTTAACCCTTGGAAAATCAATTTGTTGTGCATTGGTAACTGTTTCGGTGTTGTGTACCGCAAACGGCGGTAAAGCGGATAAAAAAGCATGGCTTTATTACATAGCCGTATTTTTGGCAAATGGTATGACCAGCGTTTGTGCGGCAATTCATCAAAACTATCCTGCCCTTAATGTCGACAGCTATAGCTATATGGTGTTATCAAGCTTTGCTCTTATGATATGGGGACTTATTTTCCTTCCCTTTGTAAAAATAAAAAGAAAAATTCCACCTATGTCATACATAAGTATGGCAGGATTTTCGGTTTGCAGCGGTATTGGAAATATTATACTTATGATTGCTCTTTTGGTTCTTCCAGCCTCCTTGCAGTTTCCTTTTGCAACAGGAGCTGCAGTTGTGTTTTCCGCAGTAATTACAAAACTGCAGAAAATCAAGATGACCAAAGGCGAGATTGTTTCAGTAATCATAGCATTTGTTGCAACAGTTTTTATGATGTATTAAGGGATAGTGAATATTTTGCGTAGATTTACAGGAAAATGGATACCTTGGCCGCATAAAAACAGCGTAGCAGTAATTTAAACTGCTACGCTATAAAAAGTCTAACTTTTTGGGGCCACATCAATGGTTGCCTTATTTCTATTTATTTTTCCACAAAAGTGCGGCACCGATGATACCTGCATCATTTCCAAGCTCTGCAATATCAACCTTTGTGTTTTCTTTGCCAAATCTCGGCAACGAGTATTTATCAATACCTCTCTGCAAGGGCTTTACAATCTTTTTACCCTGATTGCTCACGCCGCCGCCTAAACAGATAAGCTCAGGTTGAAAAATATTGGTAACGTTAACCAAGCCTTCAGAAAGGTATCCGAGATAAGTTTTCACAACATCTTTCGCAGCCTTATCTTTAGCAGAAAATGGTGTAATTCCGCTTACATTTGAAAGCTTACCTTTTGCTAACTTCCACATATCGCTATCAGGATTTTTCTTCATTGCTGCTTTTGTCTGCTTAATAAGAGCAGTTGCAGAAGCATATGATTCAAAGCAACCGCTTTTACCGCAAGAGCATTTTTCTCCGCCGGCATAAAGAGTCATATGTCCAAGCTCCGCACCTTTGCCATAAGCACCGCAAAACAGCTTACCGTCAATGATTATGCCGCTTCCTACACCGGTACCCAAAGTAATCATTACCATATTATTGCAATTTCTGCCGCTTCCTGCCAAGAATTCGCCCCATGCTGCAGCGTTAGCGTCGTTCTCAACGTAAACCTTTTTACCAAGGGCTTTTTCCATATATTCAACAATTGGAGCGTTGTGCATATCAAGATTGTTTGAAAATTCAACAATTCCGCTTTTAACATCTATGGCACCGGGGCAACCGATGCCTACTGCTTCAACGTCATCCATTGTAAGTCCGCTGCTTTGTGCAGCCTCTCTGACGCAAAGTGCCATATCATCAAAAATTTCGTTATAAGGTCTGGGCAAATTTGTTTTTTTCCTTGCCCTTCCGTAAATAACTCCGTTTTCGTCAACAATTGCAACCGCAATATTTGTGCCCCCTAAATCAACGCCTGCAAAATATCTCGGCTGATTACCTGTAGTAAGCATTACTCCACTTCCCTTTACATTATATTTTTCAGATAATGCAGGCAAAAAATACACTCGCCTGCTTTAATTTTCATTACTACCTTTTTGTTATAGTATTTTCATTAACACCATATGTTATTTTTACATTTTTCAGTGTCTTTAACATATCACATATTGGTTTTATCATTCTGATTTTCCCACTCCGTTGCCCGTTAAATTTTATCGTTTTCACAAAAACATCATTTAACATTTATCAGCAACACACTAATTTTAGCACAAAAGCATACTAAAAGCAATAAAAAGTGCAGACAAAATCTGCACTTTTCAGTTGTTATTTTATAATTTCAAGATATTTTTCAAAATATCTTCTTCCCATTTCTCTTGCAGACTTTGAAACAAAATGTATTCCGTCGGACTTTAACTCCAACCCATTTGACGACGCAATTTTGCAGTTTGGAATACTGTTTGCAAGTTTATGCAAAAGTCTGTTCATATCGGGGGCGAATTTAATACCCCACCCCTCGCTGATATTTTCAGAAATCTCACCGATTATTATGGGAATATCCTCTCCCAATTCTTTTCTGAAGCCATTCATTGTGTTTAAGAACATCTTTGAGTATACTTCTTCATCAAAATACTTGCTGTCTGCTTCCCCCTGATGCCATATAATTCCGCCGAAATTCGATGTTCTCATTGCAAGCTTTGTCATCATAACTGCGTGGTCAAACAAAATCTCACCCGGTTGTCACTGACTGATTTTTGTTCCACCATCGGCACAGGGAATTAAGCCCACTTCTTTATCAAAATGCTTTGCAAAGCTGTCCGCAAAGCTTGCGGCAAGACTTACGCCGCTATGCCATATTGGGTCAAGCAAAGCTCTGTCGGGGTTAATCGGTTCGCTCATAGGCTGCCATCTTCCCATACGAAGCATAAAGCATTTGTTGTTATTGATAGGCTCAACCTCGCCAAACTCGCCTCTGCCCGCCATATTCGACTGTCCTGCCATAAGAAAAGATGTTACTTTTTTGTCTTCTTTTTTTATTCCGTCATTAAACATAGTAAAGCTCCTTATACGTGTGCATCAGAAATTATTTATTGAAAATATCCTGCTGATTGATAACAGATATACCTGCATCAACAAGAGCTTTTGAAGCTTTATCGTTGTTGTCTACTCTGAAAATCATATATGCCTTTCCTTCGATGTTTGACATAAATGCATATGTATATTCCACGCTGACATCTGCCTTTGAAAGTACGTTTAAAATTGCAGCCATACTGCCGGGTTCATCATTTAATGCTACTGCCAAAACTGATGTTGCAGTAACGGTGTAGCCTTCGTTTTTCAGCATATCACGTGCACCGTCGGGGTCATCCGTGATAATGCGGAGAATTCCGAAATCCTGTGTATCTGCTATTGAAAGTGCTTTTAAGTTTATATTGTTTTTTGCAATAAATTCCGTAACTTCAGCCAGCGAGCCTTTTTTGTTTTCTATAAAAATCGAAATCTGTTTAACACTCATTGTTTTAACCTTCTTTCTATTTTAATAAAGCTTTCTCTTGTCAACAACTCTTACTGCTTTACCCTCACTTCTTGTAATGCTCTTAGGCGGAACAAGATGCATTTTGGGATTAATACCAAGCATGGTTTTAACTGCAGCTGCAAGCTGTTTTTCTTTTTCTGCAATTTCTTTAACTGTATCTGAGAAGTTTTCTGATGAAAGCTCAACATATACATCAAGTGTATCATTATTGTTTTCACGGTCTACCTCTATACGGTAGTTTGGTGAATATCCTTGTTCAAGAAGCACGGTTTCAATCTGTGACGGGAACACATTAACACCTCTGATGATAAGCATATCGTCGCTTCTGCCCATTGGCTTGCTCATTTTAACAAATGTTCTTCCGCATGAGCATTTCTTTCTTGAAAGCACACAGATATCTCTTGTGCGATATCTTAAGAGCGGAAACGCTTCCTTATCTACGCTTGTAAGAACAAGTTCGCCTACGCTGCCCTCGGGAAGCACCTCACCTGTGTCGGGGTCGATAATTTCTGCAATGTAGTGGTCTTCATTGATATGCATACCTGTCTGTTCTTCACATTCAAAAGAAACACCGGGACCTGCAAGCTCGGTAAGTCCGTATATATCATAAGCCTTAAGACCAAGTGATTTTTCGATATCACGACGCATTTCCTCTGTCCACGCTTCTGCACCGAATATACCTGCTTTAAGCGAAATATCATCGGTTGTGTAACCCATTTCCTTTAAGGTTTCGCCAATGTATGCTGCATAAGACGGAGTACAGCAAATAATTGTAGACTGCAAATCCACCATAAACTGAATCTGACGTTCAGTATTACCCGACGACATAGGAAGTGTAAGGCATCCAACCTTGTGTGAACCGCCGTTAAGACCCGGACCTCCCGTAAAAAGTCCGTAGCCGTAACACACCTGACAAACATCATCTTTTGTGCCGCCTACTGCAACAATTGCTCTTGCACAGCAATCCTCCCAGATGTCTATATCATGCTGAGTGTAAAAAGCCACAACACGTTTGCCTGTTGTTCCGCTTGTAGATTGAATTCTCACACAATCGGAAAGCGGACGTGCCATAAGTCCGTAAGGATATGCATCTCTTAAGTCCGCTTTTGTCAAAAACGGAAGCTTGTGCAAATCATCAACCGACTTAATATCCTCCGGTTTAACACCCTTTTTGTCCATCAGTTCACGATAATAAGCCACGTTTTCATAAACATTTTTCACCTGATTTACCAAACGCTCGCTCTGAATTTCCCTGATTTTTTCAACAGGCATCGTTTCAAGCTCTTTCTGATAATAATTACCCATTTTTATCATTCCTTTCGATGTAAATTCATCAACTGATTATAGTATAACACAAATACACTTCAATGGCAATATTACAAAAACAGTTTTCCCGGCGGGATTTTCGATATGCTGCAGGAATAGTCACTGTTTTCTACGCTTTATTTAAGTGAATTAAAATTCCTTTGCCCAAAAAAGGCAAAGGAATTTTAATTAAACTGACAAATATATAAATACATTCAAGCTAACTTTATTAGCAATTTATTTAAAAAATATTGCCCGTCTTTGCAGGCATTACATTTTTTCTGCCACAAATTCCATAAGCTTGGTATACAATCGTACAAACTCTTTTGCATCTTCTGCACCAAGTTCGTCAAGAAAACATGCAATAAAGTTTAATATTTTATCGTTGGTTTCTTCAAAAAATTCAATTCCTTTCGGTTGCAGCTTTATAATTGTCTGGCGGTTATCCTCGCTGTCAGGAATACGCTTAATATATTCTTTTTCCTCCAATTGATTCAGCAAAACCGCCATTCTTGCGGTACTCACAATAAATTCTTCGCTTAAATCCCTGGGATGAGCTTGTCCGTTATGTAGTTTTAAATAGCTCAAAATACATATTTCGTGCTTGCATTTTTTAGAAATTTCTTTATCAAATTTCACGTAAGGCAAACTCCTGCGCACCTGCATAAATTGTTCCGCAAGCTCCAGATACTTTTCCATAATTCCACTCCTGATTATATTGCTAATTTTGTTAGCAATTTCATTATAGCATTATAAAATCAGGATGTCAATACTGAATTATAATAAAACTTTCCCGATTAATTCAGCGGAAAACAGTAAAAAAACAAGTATGTGAAAGGCATAACAAATAACATACTGTCAAAACGGTCGAGAATTCCTCCATGACCGGGAAGCAACCTGCCATAGTCCTTAACTTTGCAAATACGCTTAACCGCCGACATTGCCAGATCGCCGAATTGCCCGATTAATGAGCCGATGACGGTAAAAAACGATATTTCAACAAAATTAACCAAAACAACGCCTTTTTTGTTTAATAAATACATTACAAGTAATAATATCAGTGAGGATATTGCTGTCCCGCCTATGCAACCTTCAACTGTTTTTTTCGGACTTACAACAGGTGCAAGCTTATGCTTTCCTATACCTTTCCCCACAAAATAAGCGGCAATATCCGTAATCACAGGCAGAAGAATTCCCAACATCAGTATAATCAAGCCGTTTTTCATTAAGCGGACAGCTGATGCAGACTTAAAAAAGAATATAATCATTACTGCAATAATGCCTGATGTTGCCGGTTTTATCTTGTCTGTTTTTTCCACGCTCATCATAAGACCTGAAAAAATAAAAATCGCCGCAATCAGCAAAGCTGCTATAATATATGGGTATATGCCCAATATTGGAATTATTGCTATAATCAATGCCGCCACACAGGTTGCAAAGTAAATCCATTTACTGTTTTCAATACCTGCAGTCCTGTATAATTCAAACGCAGCCCTCAAGCTCAGGCACAACACCGCTGCATTTATCACCCACGGAATATGAGAAAACGCAATAACCAACGCAATGATTACTGTCAGAACTGCTCCGGTTTTAACTCTTGTTTTTAACATATAAATTCTCCTACCCTATATTATACATTCATTGCAACAGGATTATCTTTTTGTAAAGCATTTACTGATGCACAGGCTGAATATGCTGTTACTCCTTGAATTGTTTCTCCGTCAATCTGCAAGGCAACAGGGCGGTCAAACTCAACAGATATCTCCCTGCCGCTTAATATATCCACACGATGTGCGTGCCTTATATGTGTGCCCTTGAATATAGACGGAAAAATCATAAGTGCAGTCAGCTTTCCCGAATTGTGGAAAACCATAGTCGAAAGCAATCCTGAATTCCTTTGCTGACCGGGTGTAGGCATCATACCTCCGCCGTAAAACCTTCCGTTCATTGTAGGTGCAAGCCACACCTTTTCATATGTATATGTTTTACCGTCAACCGACACCTTTGCATTTGTGACTTTATAATGAAACAACAATCCCTTTATGGCAATATTTGTGTAATTCACCTTTTTGCCGGGGACTTTTTTAAGCTCGTCGCCGACTTCGCAGCAATATCCGTCAATCCCGTATCCGACACCGTTAATAAAGCGGTATTTTTGGTTATTAACCGTAACATAAGGCAAATTACGCAGATAATTTGTCACAGAGAACGGAGCACACTCCTTGGAATACCCCAAATCATGTGCAAAATCATTTCCCGTTCCGCCGGGATAGTACATTATTTCGTTATCGAACTCTATTCCGTTTGTGTTGTTCACAAATCTGTTAAGTGTTCCATCGCCGCCTGCAATAATAATATAGTCATCTCTTTCAAGTCCCGAAATAAAAATTTTGTAATCGGAAATATCAAAAACATCAATAAATTTAAGATTGTCTTTCATTATGCCTTGTAACTCCATGACTTTCTCAAGGTCTTTGGCGGTACCGGCTTTTTTATTGTAAAGAACAAATCCGTTTGCCATATACTTTTCTCCTCTGCAGAAAATTCAGTCGCAATCCGACCGCTGTATGAGGATTATAAAAAACAAATTACAACTCAAGTTCAACTGAATGTCAATTTTTGTTGAAAAAAGGAACCCGAACCGAATAACACGGCTTCAAAATTACTTTGTACCAAAATGTTCATTCAATTCTGCACGCATTCTTTCCCCGATAATATCCGTTTTAGTGTTTTTCACAAAATCGGCAGGCATAACATCAAGCACATCAATATAAACATCTGTATGACGAAACGGATAATTCTTGTGAATTTTTTCAGTACCCGCTATAGCAATAACAACCACATCTGCATCCGCTTTTCGGGCAATTTTAAATACACCGTTGTGAAACGGAAGCAGTTCGCAGGATTTACTCCTCGTACCTTCGGGATAAACACCTACAGAAACTTCTCCTTTTTCAAGCAGGTTTGCCGCTTTGTATATTGTTTTGATTGCATTTCTCGGATTTTCACGATCAATAGCCATAAAACAACATTTTCGTATAAATCTGCCGAATATCGGAATTTTAAAATTAGACGGTTTTGAAACAAAAGCAGGTTGCCATTTTTTCAGCAAATGCCATGTAAGTATAGGGTCAAATTTCGAACGGTGATTGCCTGCAAACAACAGCTTTTTTGTATTTTTCGGAATTTTCTCCAATCCTGAGCCGTGAATACGTATTCTCACCAATTTTACCGCCATTGCAGTCGCTCCGTTAAGCAACATTCTGTAAAATCTGCTGTGCTCGTCATATTCTTTATCAGGATTTACAAACAAGCTGCACACAATTAAAAAAAGCAAGTATAAAACAAAAATTGCAAGTACCCCGCCAAGAATATATAAAACAACCATCTTTCAGCCTCCCGTTATTTTTTCTTACATAGCAAACGAGAGCCGTTGCAGGCTATGATGCCGCTCAGCTCTCAAAACTTTTATTTTTTATTGCTTTAAAATTCTGAGTCAAGTACATAATAAATGACATCAGCATAATACCGATACAAACTCCTATCAGAATTAAAGAAAAACTACGCGGTATATTATACCATATCAGATGTATTGCCATCATTGAATAGAGTGCTACCGTTGTAAGTTTGCCATGCCAAACTGCTCCTTTGACAGTATTGGCCCTTTTAAATGAAATGAGGCTTGTTATTCCCGTAAGCAGTTCTTTTATCACAAGAATAATAAGAGGAATTGCCATATAATTAAAACGCGAAATAAGACAGAAAAGCATTGCTGTCTGCGTGAGCTTATCCGCTATCGGGTCAAAAATTTTCCCGAAATCGCTTATCATATTGAATTTACGTGCAATAATACCATCCGCAATATCCGTAAGTCCTGAAATCATAAGTACAACTAATGTCAAAAAATAATTTTTCTTTGATATGTATAGCCATACTATTAATGGTATTAAACACAATCTGAAGAATGACAAAATATTGGGTATTGTTAATATTTTGTTCCGATATTTGTTTTCGCAGTCATTCACCATAAGTTACTCCCTCATTTTTAATTTGTAATAACGGAAAATCATAAAAGTCTGCCTTTATAAAAGTGTGAGCAACGCGAACGTTAATTGCCGAAGGCGACTTTTTATCTATACAGTCTGAGTATAAATTACATTTTACAACTCAAGTTCAACTGAATGTCAACTTTTGTTGAAAAAAGGAATTTTTTTACAAGCACTGTTTTTTGTTTAATATAACGGTAAAACGGCAGCCTCCCGAATCTATATTTTCCGCAAATATCTTTCCGTCTTCAATCGCAAGAATTCTTTTTACAAGTGCAAGACCAAGTCCGTTTCCTTCTTCTTTATGCGAGGTATCCTCCTGATAGAATTTATCAAAAAGATGCTTTTTCGTTTCTTCCGAAAATCCCGGTCCCTGATCTTCAATGGTAAATACAAAGCTGTCATCTTTATCACGCAAACGTATCTTTACCATTCCGCCGCGGGGGCTGAATTTAACAGCATTGCTGATAAGATTATTCCACACATGGCGCATCATCAGTTCATTGCCGTTATACTCAATATCGTCAAGATCAACATCCAACTCAATTTCTTTAGACTCCCACGCCGATTCAAGACCCACAATTGATTCACGTATCTGTTCATCTAGTCCATAAGGCTCTTTATGTGTCTGAATTGACTGGTTTTCAATTTTTGACAGTAATAAAATATTGCTCACAAGTGTTGAAAGACGCTTGGTGTTAAACAATATCTTTTCAACATATTCTTCCTGATCCTTGTTAAGATTATCGCATCCCTGCAACAGAGTTGTGTAGCCCTCAATGGCGTTAATAGGCGTCTTAAACTCATGGGAAACATTTGACACAAAGTCTGTCTGCAATATTTCGGTTGAACCAAGTTCTTTCACCATCATATTAAAACCGGCAAACATCTCCTGTATTTCCAGTGACGAAGATTTTGTTGTAATACGTGTGTTAAAATCGCCGTCTGCCACTTTTTGCATACCTTCATTCAACAGTTTTATCGGCTTGAAGAAAATTTTTGAAAGAAACATAGTTGCAATGATTGCCACAATCAAGCTGAAAGCATTAAGTTGTATATGTACCGATATATAACTTGATGCAGGAACAATCCAATTGACCAGCATATGAAGTCCGTACGCAATTGAAATACTGCAGAACATAATTACTGCCATAAGCAAAGTCATACGTGTGCGCAGACTTAATTTTACTTTTTGTTTCCTTATGCTCTGGAACCTGTCTTTTTCTTTCATTGTTTCATCACCTTATATCCCACACCGCGTATGGTTACAATTTTAAAATCAGTGTTTTCTTTAAAGCGGTCTCTTAATCTTCCGATGTGAACGTCAACCGTGTGCGTATCACTGTCAGAATCATATCCCCATATATCATCCATAAGCTGTTGACGTGTGAAAATACGTCCCGGATATGACGCCATTTTGTAAAGCAACATAAATTCTTTTTGCGGAAGAACTACGCTTTCTGTGCCTGATGTTACGGTAAATGTATCACATTCTAAAACTGTACCGCCTACGGTTTGCTTGCGTTCATTAATCATCTGTGCACGGCGGAGAAGCGCCTGAACACGCAGTACCATTTCGTTGACATTAATAGGCTTTATCATATAGTCATCCGAGCCCGAAAGAAAGCCAAGACGCATATCATCAAACGCGTCTTTGGCAGTAATCATCATAACCGGCGTATTATCCCCCGATTCACGCAATGTGCGTACAAATTCATATCCGTCCATTACCGGCATCATAATATCTGATATAATAAGGTCATAATAGTCATTATCCATTGCGACCAATGCTTCCTGACCGTTAGCAACCTCCTTAACACTGTATCCGTTTTTAATAAGAACATGTGCGAACAATCTTCTTAGTTCACGGTCATCCTCTGCTATTAATATCTTAAGCATTTCAAATTTCCTCCATCTGCTTCAGCAGGTATTATATATATTATATTCTTTTAGACAAGCACTGTCAATATTCGTAAAATGCCATCATCTGTTCATTGAAATTATATATTAAATATGTAAACTGTTTTTCAACTGAAATTCAACTTTTGTTGAAGATTAGTTGACATTGAGTTGAACTTGGTATAATATTATAAGTATATTATGAGGGAGTAGCATGCGCATCCCGGGCGTAATAAGTCAACATCATGGTCACAGACCTGGCTTATTTTAATTTGCGAGACTCATGTAAACTGCGAAGTTATACATAGAGTCAATATTTTCATCTGACGTCGGGTATGGCTTCGCCAAACCCGATTTTTCTGTATTTCATAAATTTTTACGGCAAAATGAAATATTAAGAAAAAACGGTGTGTATAATAATTTAAGAAAAACGGAGGAATGCAAATTGAAATGGTATGCCAAAAATTGTGAAGAACTTTTAAAAGAACTGAGCACAGACCGCAAAAGCGGTCTTACCCGTGCAGATGCACTAAAACGCAAAGAAAAATACGGCGACAACAAACTGCGTGAAAAAAAGAAGAAAACAACTATGCAGCGTTTTCTCGACCAGTTTAAAGATGCTATGATTCTTATACTGATTGCCGCTGCAATTGTTTCTTTTGTTGTAGTATGTGTTGAAAAAAACTGGGGTGAGCTTTTTGAACCTGCTTTGATAGTTCTTATTGTTATTTTAAACGCAGTTATGGGCGTTTATCAGGAAGGGCGGGCAGAAAAAGCTCTTGACGCCTTGAAAAATATGTCTGCTCCCCACGCAAGAGTTATCCGCGAAGGAGAAGAACAAATTATTGACGCATCAGAGCTTGTTCCCGGCGATATTATCCGTCTTGAAGCAGGTGATTTTGTGCCTGCAGATGCAAGATTGCTTCACAGTGCAGGGTTAAAATCCGAAGAATCTGCATTAACAGGCGAATCTGTACCCTCTGACAAAGATTATCTTGCCGATGTAAGAGACGGAGCTCCTATCGGCGACCGACATAATATGGTATATTCCGGCTGCAGTATTACCTACGGCAGTGCAACAGCAGTTGTGACATCTACGGGTATGGATACGGAAATGGGTAAAATAGCAAATCTTCTCGACAACGAGGAAGACGGTCAGACACCGCTTCAGCAAAAGCTGGCTCAACTCGGCAAATATCTGGGCGTCATGGCATTGGTTGCCTGTGCAATAATATTTATAGTCGGCCTTGTAAACGGAATTCCGGTGCTGGAAATATTTATGACTGCTGTTTCCCTTGCAGTGTCAGCCATTCCCGAGGGACTTCCCGCTATCGTTACTGTAGTTCTTTCCATAGGTGTTCAGCGTATGGTTAAGAAAAATGCACTTATCCGCAAGCTTCCTGCAGTTGAAACCTTAGGCGGTGCATCTGTTATCTGCTCGGATAAAACCGGCACACTTACCCAAAACCGTATGACGCTTACCAAGGCATATGCCGACGGCTTTTCAGAACTTGAAAATATAAGCAACAATAACACAGAGGCAATTAAAAACGTTCTTATGTTCGGAACTCTTTGCTGCGACGGCTCAGTTGTGTTCCGCGGCACGGAGGAACAACATATCGGCGACCCCACCGAAACTGCTATTGTGCTTGCCGCACACAAAAACGGTATGCCCAAAGATGAACTTAACAGAAAATATCCCCGTCTGGCTGAAATCCCCTTTGATTCAGACAGAAAGCTTATGACAACAGTAAACCGTATGGGCGATAAAAATATAGTAATTGTCAAAGGTGCATTTGACGTGATGGCTTCCCGTTGTGTAGCGGGCGATTTAAATAGTGCAAAGCATTTTACCGAAGCTATGAGCGAAAACGCACTTCGCGTTCTTGCAATCGGATATAAAGAAATTGATACAATTCCCGAAAATCCTACTTCAGAAGAATTGGAAAACGGTTTGACATTTATGGGACTTGTAGGTATGATAGACCCACCCAGACCCGAAGCAAAAGAAGCCGTAAAAATATGCCGCGGTGCAGGAATAAAACCCGTTATGATTACAGGCGACCATGTTGTTACCGCATCGGCTATTGCAAAAGAATTGGGTATTTTATTTGAAGGCGACCGTGCGATAACCGGTGCAGAGCTTGATTCTATGACAGACAGAGAGCTTGATGAACAGGTTGAAAATATTTCTGTATACGCACGTGTATCTCCCGAAAACAAAATCAGAATTGTTAAAGCGTGGCAAAGAAAAGGTCAGGTTGTTTCAATGACAGGTGACGGCGTTAATGACGCTCCTGCACTGAAAGCTGCAGATATAGGCTGTGCTATGGGTATCACCGGCACTGATGTTGCAAAAGGTGCTGCAGATATGACTTTAACCGACGATAATTTTGCAACCATTGTTGATGCAGTACGCGAAGGCCGCGGCATCTATGAAAATATCAAAAAAGTTGTGGGATTTCTCCTCGGAACAAATATCGGCGAAGTTATCACCGTGTTTACGGCGATGCTTTTATGGCATAAAACTCCCCTTCTTTCAATGCAGCTTTTATGGATTAATCTTGTAACCGATTCAATGCCTGCAATCGCTCTTGGCATGGAAGCGGTTGAAGATGATATTATGACAAGAAAACCAAAGCCGAAAAACGAAGGAATTTTTGCTCACGGACTCGGGCTTCGTGTTGTTCTTCAGGGCATTATGTTTGCTGTTCTGACACTTATCGGATTTAAAGCAGGAGAACTTGTAACCGCTACTCTCGAAGGCGGTCAGACAATGGCATTTATTGTTCTTGCGCTTTCCCAGGTTGTTCAAAGCTACAATATGCGCAGCGAACACTCTGTTTTCAAAATCGGTGTATTTTCCAACAAGAAACTCAACGGTGCGGCTTTAATATCAACCCTTCTTGTTGCACTTGTTTTGTTCACACCTTTAAGAATTGCATTCGGACTTGTAATTCTTCCTGCAAAACTATATTTACTTGCACTGGGACTAATTCTTGTTCCCGTTGTCGCAATGGAGCTTTCAAAGGCTTTCGGTCTTATAAAGCATCATAATTAGCTAAAGCGAAAGGAAGTTTATTATGGCAAAATCAATACAGTTAACGGCTGACAATCTTAACAAGATAAGAAAAGTTGACAGAAGACTTGTTTCGCACAACATTGAAATGACAGAAATAACAGGCGGCACAATATTCCACAATACGCTTGCATCTTCCGATTACGGATTTTTAAAGCACGGAACCTTTGAACCCCGTCCCAATTATTTTGCAGTTTCTCTCTGGAACAAGCTTATGAAGGATGTGTGTATCTTATCATCAATAATTCACTTGATGACAGCTTATCTGTTGAACTGCCAAAAGCAGCCGAATTTCACACGTTAAGTGCTGAAAATCTGCGTGCTTCCGACATACTGCTCAACGGAAATAAATTAACCGAAAACAATGATATTATCCCCGAACACAAAAATACGACGGCAGCAGTACTTGCTCCCGCAACCTGCACCTTTATTGTATTGTAAATCAAGGAAAATTATATAAATAAAACGACATTTATTGTCAGATTGGAGGACATTATGAAATTAACTTTTATCGGTGCTGCACACGAAGTTACAGGCTCTTGTACGTTACTTGAAGCCTGCGGAAAGCATATTTTAATTGACTGCGGTATGGAACAGGGCGGCGATACATACGAAAACTGCGAACTGCCGATAATGCCATCCGATATTGACGCTATATGCTTAACGCACGCTCATATCGACCATTCGGGAATGATACCTGCCATGGTCAAAAAAGGATATGCAGGTCCCGTTTATTGCACAGAAGCAACTTACAGATTGTGTAATATTATGCTTCAGGATTCTGCTCATATTCAGGAGCAGGAAGCCGAGTGGCAGAACAGGAAGGCTGAACGTGCGGGATTTACTCAATATGTTCCCGTATACACGGTTGCAGACGCATTGGAGTCTTTGAAATTATTTAAAACCTTCAGCTACAATCAGCCTAAAGATTTATTTGACGGAATTACGGTAAATTTTTCCGATGCGGGGCATTTGCTCGGCTCGTCAAGTATTCATTTCACAATATCAGAAAATGGAGAAACGCGTACGATTTTATTCTCAGGAGATTTGGGGAATATTGACCGTCCGTTAATTCGTAACCCTCAAAATCCCCCATATGCAGATTATGTTGTTATAGAATCAACTTACGGCGACAGAATTCACGGAGAACGTCCCGATTATATTGCACAGCTTACAAAAATAATGCAGGAAACATTCTCTAAAGGCGGAAATCTGGTTATCCCCTCCTTTGCAATAGGGAGAACACAGGAACTATTATATCTATTCCGCATCATAAAGGAACAAAACTTGATTAAAGGCTTTGAAAACTTTATAGTTTATGTGGATTCACCCCTTGCAGCGGAGGCTACAAAGATATATCAGGATAACTTGTTTGATTATTATGATGACGAAGCGATGAAACTGATTGAAAAAGGGATTAATCCGATTTCTTTTCAGGGTCTCAGGCTGAGCGTAACGGCAGAACAATCAAGGGCTATCAATTTTGATTTAATTCCAAAAGTTATAATTTCTTCGTCGGGAATGTGCGAAGCAGGACGCATAAGACATCACTTAAAGCACAATTTGTGGAAGGAAAATTCCACCATTCTCTTTGTTGGTTATCAGGCAGAGGGCACGCTGGGAAGAAAGCTGATTAATGGTGCAAAATCCGTAAGCTTGTTTGGAGAGGAAATACAGGTAAAAGCCAAAATCGAGTCAATCGTCGGCATAAGCGGGCATGCAGACAGAGATATGCTTCTCGGCTGGCTCGGCAGTATGGATAAAGTGCCGTCAAAAGTATTTGTAAATCACGGCAATGACATAGTTTGCGACAGTTTTTCCCAAACCATATACAATAAGCTGAAATTTATTGCAACCGCTCCGTACAGCGGAGACGAATTTGATTTGATAAGCGGAGAATGCAGTGCAAGAGGAAAAATAGTTAAACTTACAAAGGTATCGGAAGGACGTCGCAGAGCCAACCTTGCCTTTGACCGCTTGATGGCAGCCTGCCAAAGACTTAAAACGGTTATTGAATTAAGCCGCGGACTTACCAATAAAGAGCTGGCAAAATTTGCAGACCAGATTAATGATTTATGCGACAAATATGCACGCAAATCCAATCTAAAATAAAAAAGGAGATAAGATATGTCAAAAAAATATTATGCTTGTGTATACGGCGGTGCTTCGGAAAGGATTGCAGATACATATAAAAATGAAATTGAAAAATTAGGAAATATTATTGCAGAAAACGATTTTTCACTTGTTTATGGTGCCGGAGCAACAGGTTGTATGGGTGCTGTTGCAAGAGGAGTAAAAGAAAAGGGCGGATATGTTATGGGTATATCGCCCGACTTTATCAGTGATTTTGAAGAAATTTTCAATTGTGATAACACCGTAATGGTTGACACAATGAGCGAGAGAAAAACGCTTATGGAAAAACACGCTGATATTTTCATTATCGCTCCCGGCGGCATGGGAACTATGGATGAGTTTTTTCAGGTTCTTACGCTAAAATATTTAAAGCGTATTAGTGCCCCCATTGTTGTTTTGAACCTGAATGGATTTTATGACAGTCTGCTTGCGCTGATTGATGATTTGATTGACAAAGGTGCTGCAATCCAAGGAATACATAAGCTGTTTGATGTTGCAGGCAGTGTTGACGATGAAAAAATATTGCACTATTTCAATACAATTAAAAGTAAGCAATGCGACAAATAAAACAAGGAGATTAATGTTATGGACTTCACGCCTGAAAAAATAAAGAAAATAACCAAATGGATAATCGGAATCGCAGCTGCCTGCATTCTGATATTTTTGGGACTGCAGAATATCGGTGCTGTTACCGGTGTATTGTCAAAATGTCTGGGACTTATTATGCCGTTGATACTAGGTTTCGTTTTCGCACTTATATTAAACGTTCCGATGAGTTTTTTTGAATCCCGCATATGGAAGAATACTGCAAATAAAAGGCTGAAAAAACTGCGCCGTCCTGTATCATTTATCATCTCGGTGATTTTGATTATTGCTATTATTGTTGGCGTTGTATGGCTCGTTATCCCTGAAATTGTTAATGCGGTCAAGGTTATTGCAGAAGGTGTTATAAACCTTGTATATATGTTCCGTGGTATGAGCGAAGATGAGCTTGCAAAGCTGCCTCTCGGCAATATGCTGCTTTCGATTGACTGGGATAAAATACTTATTTCGATACAAACATGGCTAAAGAACGAAAGCGGCAATATTGTAAACATAGCCGTAGATAAAGTCAGCTCACTTGTCAGCGGCATATTTGACTTTTTTGTTGCCTTTGTATTTGCCATATATATTATTTTCAACAAGGAAAAACTGCAAAGACAGACAACACGGCTTGTTCGTGCATGGTTACCCGACGGCTTCGGCAAGTGGCTCGCGCACGCGTCCGGCGTTGCAGGAACGAATTTCCGCAATTTTGTAACCGGTCAAAGCCTTGAAGCAGTTATTTTGGGAACTCTTTGTATGATTGGTATGCTTATACTGCGAATACCTTATGCACCAATGGTTGGAGCATTGGTTGGTGTTACCGCACTTGTTCCTGTAGTCGGTGCCTTCATCGGGGCAGCTGTCGGAGCATTCGTAATTCTTACTGTCAATCCGTTTAAAGCCCTTGTGTTTTTAATTTTTCTCGTTGTTTTACAACAACTTGAGGGCAATATTATCTACCCGAAAGTTATGGGCAGCAAGGTAAATCTTCCGGGAATGTGGATACTGGCAGCAGTAACCATCGGCGGAGGCATAGCAGGTCCGGTTGGAATGTTGATTTCTGTTCCTATCGCATCTACCGCATATGTATTGCTCAGAGAAGCCACAGAAAGCAGAGAACTAAAATTACAAAAGGAAGCAAAATAAATTTATGAAAACAAAAGTTATATTATTTGATTTAGACGGGACTCTGCTTCCTATGGAGCAGGAACCCTTTGCAAAAGCATATATAAAAGGTCTTGCCGAAACTGCAGCTGCCGCCGGCTACAACCCGACAGAATTTGCAAATGCAGTTATAAACGGTACTGCGGCAATGATAAACAACAACGGTGAAAAAACAAATGAGTATGTTTTCTGGAACACCATTGCAAATACCTTTGGTGAGTCCGTGTATGATAACTGCCATATGTTTGATGAATTTTATGCCGCCGATTTTCAGAAAATCAAAGAAATCTGCGGATTTGAGCCCGAAGCTGCAAAGCTTATCAAAACCGTAAAAGAAAACGGGCTGAGCACAGTTCTTGCCACCAATCCTCTGTTTCCAAAGGCGGCAACCCAAAGCCGTATTCGCTGGGCAGGATTGTCACCTGATGACTTTGAATTATACACTACATACGAAAATTCCAGCTACTGCAAACCAAATCTAAATTATTATAAAAGCATAATCGAACAGTTAAAGATTTGTCCCGAAGAATGTCTTATGATAGGAAACGACGTAAATGAAGATATGGTTGCCTCACAGCTTGGTATGAAGGTATTTCTGCTTACAGATTACCTTATCAACAAAAATAACGCCGACATTTCTTCTTACCCTCACGGAAACATTAATTCTCTCTTTGCATTCTTATCAAATTTATAATTTTGCTGAATTACTGCTGATATCCGGAGGTGTCACCCTTGAATGTTGTCATTCAGAGCGAAAACAAAGTAAAATTAAAAAAATCGGTATTCAGGCAAACGCTTCGCCTGCTCTTTGTTAATTCTTTTGAGCATAATATCGGGAAAAGTGCTGCTGCACTCGCCTACTATCTGCTTTTTGCAATATTCCCGTTGCTTATTTTTGCAAGCAACCTGTTGGGTTTGCTAGACATTAATATAAATTCTGTAACAACAGCTTTATCCCATATTCTGCCCAAAGATATCGTATCTCTCGCAGAGAACTATCTCGACTATGTATCGCATACATCAAGCCGTACATTATTGTGGTTTTCACTTATATTTTCTGTATGGTTTCCGATGCGAGCGGTAAAACGGCTTATGCTTGATGTACGTATGGCATATCATTTAAAAGCACCTAAAAATCCATACACATTTGCAATTCGCCAATTAGTTTATACGATTGTATTTTTAATTGTCATAGCACTTACATTGCTGCTTTCGACACTTGGTCAGAACATATTAAGTCTTATTTTTTCTTTTCTTCCTCAATCTGCACTTAAAATGTCTGATTATCTGCTTAATATATGGCAATACATACGTTTTATTCCTGCGGGTTTGCTTATGTTTGCAGCCCTTGGCTTTTTATATGCAATGTCATTGGATGGAAAGCTGTCAATCAAGCCGCTTTTACCCGGCATAGCAGTTTCATTGCTTGCCTGGATGGTTGTCAGCATCGGCTTTTCGTTCTATGTTGAAAATTTTGCCAACTATTCGATTATTTACGGGACTTTGGGAGCCGTAATTATACTTATGATATGGCTTTATCTGACATCGCTGATTTTAATTCTCGGTGCAGAGCTGAATGCAGCGATAAAATATGTCAGGAATAATCCTGAACGATAAATCGCACAAAATGCGTTTTACTCTTGACAATTGATTTGCTTTATGATAGAATATCTACTGTTGTGAGGGAGTAGCAAGCGTATTCCAAAACGTAGCAAGTCAACATACTGACCGAACAGGTCTGGCTTGTTTTAAATTGCGAGACTCATGTATAACTTGTGAAGCTATACGTTGAGTCCGTCTGTTTTGATAACTGTGACCGAGTATGGTTTCACCATACTTGGTCTTTTTTTGATTTGCAGTAAATTACAACACTTTGTTGTAATTACGGAAAATCACAAAAGTCTACCATTAAAACGGAGGAATAAAAATGAATTTGGAAATTATGTTTTTCGTTAACAGTATTTTGCTTGGAGTAGGACTTGCCATGGATGCCTTTTCAGTCTCTCTCGCCAACGGTCTTAACGAGCCTAAAATGAAGAAAAAAAGAATGTGTGCTATCGCAGGAGTGTTTGCTTTCTTTCAGTTCACAATGCCTATGATAGGCTGGTTCTGCGTCTGTACCATTGCACAGTATTTTGCTGCATTTGAAAAATTCATACCATGGATTGCTCTTGTACTGCTTTGTTACATAGGCGGAAATATGCTGATTGAAGGTATAAAAAACAAAGAGTCGGAAGCCGAAAAGCCTGCGGTTGGACTTGTTGCTTTACTGGTACAGGGCGTTGCAACCTCCATCGATGCTTTATCTGTTGGATTTACCATTTCAGACTACAACTGTTTTGAAGCAATACTTTCTTGTCTTCTTATTGCAATAACCACATTCATTATTTGTATGGGCGGTCTTGCAATAGGCAAAAAAGCAGGCACAAAGCTTTCGGGCAAAGCAAGTATTTTAGGCGGTGCTATCCTGATTTTCATCGGTATAGAAATATTTATTAAAGGTATTATGTAATAAAATTATTGATTTTTATCAAAAAATGCAGACATTTTGGGAAATGCGTCTGCATTTTTGTTTTATTTTCGGCAATAATCCAAAGATTTTACCATACATTCTTGACAACGATATTCTGTTATGATATAATATAATTGCTAACAAAATTAGCAATTATATAGAATGACGGAAATTAAGAAAAATATTTGGGAGTAGATAATATGACGCACATTTTTACCTCATTTAAAGAAGCTCTCGGTTCAGTTATACCAATCGCTTTGATAGTTTTAATACTTTCTGTCACCTGTGTTTCTCTTGAAGCAGGTGTTCTTGTTTTGTTTTTATTCGGTACGGTTTTGCTGATCATGGGAATGAGTCTTTTTACCGTAGGTTCGGAAATATTTATGGAGCCTTTGGGCGATGCAATAGGAAAATCGTTAAATAAAAACAAAACAATTATATTTCCGCTTATTATATGCTTCGTACTCGGTTTTTTCATAACTGTATCAGAACCTGATTTGCAGGTTTTGGCAGAGCAAGTTCCTACAATACCAAATAATACACTTATTATGTGTATCGGTATCGGCGTAGGCGTTTTCTTAAGTATATCTTTCTTGAGAATTAAAAAAGAATTTTCTTTAAGAACCCTTCTCATTATCTTTTATATGTTTATTATCGGGCTTGCATTTTTTGCACCTGCAGAATTTATTCCGACAGCTTTTGACTCGGGCGGAGTTACAACCGGACCTATCACTGTCCCCTTCATTATGGCTCTTGGTGCAGGTCTTGCAGCAAGCAAAAAAGGCAAACATTCCGGTGAACACGGCTTTGGTCTGATTGCTTTGTGCAGCATAGGACCAATATTGTCAGTTCTTCTGCTGAGCATATTCTATAAGCCTCACCCTGCTACCTCTGCTTATGAAATAATCAGCGTGTCAACTACAACCGAAGCCTTCGGTCAGTTTTTGCACGCACTTCCGATATATGCTAAAGAGGTATTGATGGCATTTGTGCCAATCGTGTTACTCTTTATGATTTTTCAGCTTATAACAAGAAGATTTCATATACACAACTTTATAAGAATGTCTGTCGGATTTTTATATACCTACATCGGTCTTGTGTTGTTTTTAACAGGTGCAAATATCGGATTTATGCCTGCCGGAAGATTGATTGGTGCAAAGATTGCAGGCAGCTCATATAAAAATATGCTTATCCCCATAGGAATGATTATGGGTTACTTTGTTGTTTCGGCAGAGCCTGCAGTTCATTCTTTAAAAAGACAGGTAAGTGAAATTACAAACGGTGCAATTTCCCAGAAATCGGTCGGTATAGCACTTTCAATTGGTGTATCTGTTTCAGTCGGCATATCGATGTTAAGAGTTCTTACAGGAATATCTATAATACCGTTTTTAATATTCGGATATACCGTGTCGCTTATAATCAGCTTTTTCGTGCCGAAAATATACACAGGTATTGCCTTTGACTCCGGCGGTGTTGCAAGCGGTCCGATGACCTCAACCTTTATGCTTCCTTTCGCGATGGGTGCATGTGAAGCCTTTGGCGGTAATGTTATGACAGATGCTTTTGGTATTGTTGCAATGATTGCCATGACGCCGCTTATCACCATTCAGGTTTTAGGTTTACACGAAAGAAGCAAACGAATGGTAATGCTTAAAAAGCTCCACGCCGAAATCCGTATGATGCAGGATGATATTATATTCTTTGATGAGGAGGATTCACATGAATAAACGACCTATGATACTCTTGTCCATAGTTGAACGAGATAAAGGAAAAAAACTCATTAAAGAACTGGAAAATATAAATATTAAAGTCAACTTTCAAACCGTAGGATTCGGTACCGCCCCAACGGAAATGATGGATATATTCGGTCTCGGCAGCAATGCCAAAGATATAGTTGTAAGTCTTGGTGCCGAAAACGCGGTCAAGGATATGATGGCAAACTACGGATCGATTTTTGAAAGTCATACAAAATACGGCGGATTGATGATAGTAATGAAAATATCAGCCATCAACAGAATTTTGACAGAAATATTAAGTCGCAACAATGATAAGAATTCAGAAAGAGGAGACGGAGCTATGAAAAACGAGCATCACAATAATTTAATTTTGATATCGGTTAACGACGGTTATTCAGATGATGTAATGCAAGTTGCACGAAAAGCCGGTGCCACAGGCGGAACTGTTATAAAAGGAAGACTTGCCAACATTGAACAGTTTGCCGATATAAATGAAAACGAGGTTGACGGAGAAAGAGAAATACTTTGTATTCTTGCTCCGCTGCAGACAAGTGTGCAAATTATGGAAGATGTAAACAAAAAATTTGGTCTGACCTCCCCCGCAAATGGGATAATCGCAGCAATCCCAACCGAAAAAGCGTATAAGATATAAAAACATAAGACAAAAAAGCCCATCGGGGCAAATATCATTAAGTTAAAATGATATTGCCCCGATGGGTGTATTTTTTATGATTGGATTTTTATCAAACGATACCCATTCCAATTTCAATCAAAAGTGCAACAACGACTACAAGAGCAGAAATTGCAGCAATTCTTCAAAGATTTATTGAAGGAAATAAATAATAGAAACATACGTTACGAACACGCAAACTGTATCGTTTTTCTGGCTTTCACGTTCATAATAGATGCAATTATTTAAGTGATATTCCAACTTCGTTGGAGTGATATTT
>CAZBJD010000005.1:0-37497 GCA_964492155.1 uncultured Eubacteriales bacterium | reverse complement strand
CCACCAAAACTGTTGTTGCAGGTCACTGCCATACAGACAACTTTGTAATAAATTATAAGGGCGTTAAACTTGCGTTTGCTTTGAAAACAGGTCCCGGTTGCTACTGGAAGCCTGACTTAAACGGCGGAACGGTTATTAAGATTGACTCAAACGGCGTTAAGGACCTGTATCACGAATATGTTAATTTAGATTAAAAAAAATATGTGCTTCAATGTGAAGCACATATTTTTTTATTTAGACAAATAATTATAAAGCATTATCATTGCATCTGCTCTTGAAATGTTTTGATTTGGGTTGAAATTTCCTGTTTCATCGCCGCTTACAATTCCAAGTCCGTAAAGAATAGTAATGCTGCCTTTATTTTCGGCTACGTCGGTAAACGGGCAGTCAAATATTTTTTCAGCCTTTGCAATTTCCTTATACCCCAATGCGTTAACAAGATATTCTGCTGCTTTGCTTCTTGTAACAAAGGCGTTATAATCAACTTCATCTTTTGAAATTACACCTTGACGGATTGCAGTTTGATACACATTTTCAACTTCTTCATCTGTTTTTGGCATAGCAGAATAATACCTGTAAAACACCTGAACCAGCAACGAAATGTAATCTTTCTGGGCAATCGCATTATCGGGATTAAACGCCTTGTCCCCTAAACCTATTCCGTATGAAGCAAGTTCTTCAATATATTTTCTTGCATAATGATTTTCAATATCTTCATATTCAAAAAGCTGCTCCTCATTACCATACTTATACTTTTCGCCCGTAAAGGGGTCAATATCAAAATCCCCGCTTGTAAACGCAAACACAAGCTTTATATCATTTTGCTTTGTTTCCTGATTATAAGAAGGAATATACTTCAAACCATATGAAAACAATTCATAAGCACATTTATTCGCCATATTCAACGAAATTACGTTTTCTTTTGAAGGAAACTCAACGTTTGAATAAGTCTTTGAATACGAACTGATTTCGCCTGTATTTTCGTTTATTGAAACACTTATACTGTCGTGAGGAAATCTTATTCCGTCTGCAATTCTGTAATACTGTCTTGAATAGCCGTCACTTACAATAAGCTCATACTCATCAAAATTACTTATGCAAAGTTGTTTTACTGCTTGCGTAGCCTTTTGCTGAGCTTCTTCTTCAGAAATTGTATTTTTGTTTTCTGCATAAATATATCTCGAATAGCTTATAATTTCACCCGTTTGGGCATCAACGCTTGCAGTTACTCTTGCAGTATCTGATGTGTAACGAAGATTGTAATAATACTTTTCTTTATTGTAATAATCACGTCTTACAGAAGATGATGCAAGTTCAACATCACTTATATTGATTATTTCATTATCTTTCAGTAGTTCTTCAACCTCGCTTTGAGCAAGCAAGAAATCGAGCTTTTCCATTTCAAGGATTTCAGCACCTGAGAATTCTACTGCCGCATCCATTGATGCCATTGCCGTATTTTTAAGGGTTCCTCCACCGCCGGTACGATAAATTGCATATGGGTCACACTCAACTATATTGCCCTGAAAATCTACATATTTATCAGCACTTTCTTTAAGCGTGTAAACCAAATACGGGGCAATTTTGCCATCTTTGTATTCAGCCTTGTATGTAAGACAAAGTCCTAATTTATCGGCAAAAATCTTCTTTGCATCTTCAACTGATATTGAATTTTCCGGATTTTCAAAACTTTCGTAATTGCTCCAGTTAATATAAAACCAGGTGATATTTTCAGCATTTATATCCATTTCAAAATTACCGCTGTCGCCATATACCTCAATACCGTTTTCAATTCTTGAAACAGTAAAATACTGATTTGTTTCCCACAGTTGCTTATTCTGATTTCCGTGTTCAATTTTAACCTTGTTTATAATATCGGGATTTAGCTTCGCAAAAGCATTTTTCGCTCTTTTTAATGCTTCATCTTTGGACAAATCCGAAAAAGCTTTCTTTTCACTATATTCTTCTTTGCCATAACAATTATATCTTGTTATAATCCCATTTTCAAAACATTCAACATTCATCGAGGCACCCGTTTCCTCATTATACCACGAAAACTGATAGGTTTTAACACCATTGGAAACGCTTTGTTCTGCAGAAAAATCATCAAAATCGTCGGTATTGGGAATTCTGCTTTTAACAATTTCCAGAACCGACTTATAACTTTCATCAACTGCACCCAATACTGCTACAGATGATAAAATCATACAGATACACAAAACCATTGACAATACTTTTTTCATAAGTTCATCCCCTTTTGGATAATTGTATATTTTTGACATTGTTAAGTTCAATAAAGTTCCATAAAACGGAAAAAAAGGAATGTTAAAAACTTAATTAAGCTTTTAACATTCCTTTTAACAATCTCATTATACAAGCTTGTCCTTGTGTTTTTCAAGAAGCTGCTTGATTTTTTCGTGAGGATCCATAATAAGCGATGTTGAAACATCATGGTTGAGTGCTGAAATAAAGTACGCAATATACTTTGAAACGTCAACCTCGTGGAACCACGGTCTGTCCTTAAGTTCAGGCTTGATATATGTAAGGTTTGTACCAAACACACCGTCAAGCATACCTTCTGCAACTGCCTTATCAAAGGTTTCAAGACCATTTGTAAAGATTGCATATGTAGCGTAAGCAAAAATTCTGTTTGCCTTTCTCTTTTTGAGCTCGTATGCAATATCGAGCATTGATTCACCTGAAGAAATAATATCGTCGGCAATAAATACGTCTTTACCTTCAACAGAGTTACCAAGATATTCATGAGCAACAATCGGGTTTCTGCCGTTTACAACTCTTGAATAGTCACGACGCTTGTAGAACATACCAAGATCAACGCCAAGAACTGATGCATAGTACATATTTCTGTTAATAGCACCTTCGTCAGGACTTATAATCATAAACTTGTCCTTAATGGGTCTGAAATCGTCAATAGTTTTAAACATTGTTTTCAAGACCTGATATGAGGGCATAAGGTTATCAAATCCCATAAGAGGAACTGCATTGTGAACTCTTGGGTCGTGAGCATCAAACGAAACTATGTTTGAAACGCCCATACTTTCCAATTCCTGAAGTGCAACTGCACAGTCGAGAGATTCACGGTAGCTTCTCTTATGCTGTCTGCCGCCGTAAAGTGAAGGCATAACAACGTTAATTCTGTGAGCCTTACCGCTGGCAGCCTGAATCATTCTCTTTAAATCCTGATAATGATCATCAGGAGACATTGAATTTTCATTGCCGAACATTGTATACTTGCAACTATAGTTGCAAACATCTACAAGAATGAATAAATCCTTACCTCTTACTGATTCCTTGATGATACCTTTTGCATCACCTGAAGAAAATCTCGGGCAAGCAGCATCAACCAAAAATGTATCGTAATCTGTGCCGCCTTCCTTTGCCCATCTGATAAGATAATTGTTGACTTTGTTTCCGAGCTCAGTTGCGCTTTCCATCGCGATAACGCCAAGAGGAGCAACTCTCGAATTTTCCTCAAAAATAACTTTTGAACTCTGATTCATAACTTACCACCTTTAAATCCTTTAATAAACACAAAAACTGCCCCTACCGACTATAGAAATCGCTGGGGGCAATTTATATTAACTTAAATCTCTACCAAATACTTTGTAAGATATTCGGGTGCCGCTGTTCTGTCAGCAGAAATAGTAATTGTGAAGTTAATGTTAAGCTTTTCGCCAAGGGCTTCAATTCTATTTAAGAAACTCTCAAAGCCTGCTTCTTCACTGTTAACAACTTTCCAGATACTATCAATAAAAATATGTGAAACGTCATAGTTATTAGATATAATACCACCTAAAAAACCATACAATACGTCATAGTCTTCTACCGCAAATTCTTCAGTATTGATATAACGAACAGCAGATTTTAAATCGTACATAAGTCTGTTATCCTTACTTACAAATACCAATGTTCCCGGCTCGTCTTTAACAGCCATATTAACATGGTCAACCATGTACTTTGTTTTTCCGCTACCTTTTGCACCGATAATTACGTTAATCACAATACATTCCTCCTTAATTAACTTTCTATATATATAATACTATAAAAATGAAAATATTTCAAGTGGTTTTTGATTATTTTAATCTATTCTCCAATTCTTTTTTCATATCTTCATATCCGGGCTTACCCAAAAGTGCAAACATATTCTTTTTATAAGCCTCAACACCCGGCTGATTGAACGGGTTAACCTCTAAAATATAACCGCTGATTGCACAAGCTTTCTCAAAGAAGTAAACCATATAACCAAAGGTTTTTTCATCAGCCTTCGGAACTGTGATAACAAAGTTTGGAGCTTTTCCGTCGGTGTGAGCTAAAAGTGTTCCTTCAAATGCTTTTTTATTTACATAATCAAGAGTTTTACCTGCAAGGAAATTAAGTCCGTCGATGTTGTCTTTGTCTGCTTTGATTGTAAATTCTTTTTTAGCTTCTTCAATGTTAATTACAGTTTCAAAAAGATTTCTTCTGCCGTCCTGAATGTACTGACCAAGCGAATGGAGGTCTGTTGAGAATTCAACCGATGCCGGGAAAATACCTTTATTGTCTTTTCCTTCGCTTTCCCCGTAAAGTTGTTTCCACCATTCTGAGAAATAGTGCATACTTGGTTCGTAATTTACCATAATTTCGGTTGTGTAGCCTTTTTCGTACAAAATATTTCTGGCAGCAGCATACTGATAACAAATATTTGTGTCAAGGTCGCATTCTGAAAAATCTTTTCTTGCTTCTTTTGCACCATCCATAATTTTATCAATATCAACACCGCCGACTGCCAAAGGAAGAAGCCCTACAGGAGTCAAAACTGAAAATCTTCCGCCGACATCGTCAGGAATTACAAATGTTTCATAACCTTCAGCATCGCAAAGCTGTTTTAATGCCCCTCTTGCTCCGTCGGTAGTAGCAAAAATTCTTTCTTTTGCACCTTCTTTTCCATATTTGTTTTCAAGAAGTTCTTTGAAAACCCTGAAAGCAATTGCAGGCTCTGTTGTTGTGCCTGATTTAGAAATAACATTAACAGAGAAATCTTTGTCCCCCAAATGTTCAATCAAATCACAAAGATATGTAGAGCTGATTGAGTTCCCGGCAAAAAGAACCGATGGTGTACCCCTCTTGCCCTTTTCAAGTGAATCATAAAATGAATGAGTAAGCATTGAAAGGCCTGCTTTTGCTCCGAGATATGAACCTCCGATACCTATTACGATTAAAACTTCACTGTTAGCCTTAATCTTTTCAGCTGCTTTTTTTACTCTTGCAAATTCTTCTTTATCATAGTTAACAGGAAGGTCAAGCCAACCCAAAAAGTCATTGCCTTCGCCTGTTTTTTCATGCAAAGTTTTATGTGCTTTTGCAACTCTTTCTTTCATGGTATCCATTTCACTCTGAGTGAGAGCAAAATCTGCTTTTCTGTAGTCAAACTTCATAATTAAAACCCCTTTCATATATGAAATATTATTTATTTGTTCTTTTTACTTCAAAAATACCCGAAATATTCATAAGTTTTTTCATTACCATATCGAGCTGACCGCCGTTTAAAACATCTACCGATAAATCCATAACACACAGGCCATCTTTGCCAACTCTTGCGTTAATGCCGCTTAAAGGAACATGAATATTTGACAGTTCTGCCGACATTTCAAGCAAAAGATTGTTCCTGTTGATGGCAGTAACTACCAAATGAGCAGTAAATGCTGAATTGAAATTCTCATCCCACTTAACTTCAATGAGCCTGTTTTTATCTTCATCAGTAGCATTTATTACATTAATACAATCGCCACGGTGAACCGAAACTCCCCTGCCTCTTGTTATATAGCCAACAATTTCATCACCGGGGACAGGATTGCAGCACTTTGAAAGTCTTACCAGGCAGTTATCAATTCCCTTAACAATAATACCGTTTGAAGAATGCTTGGCATAGGACCGCCCCTGTGAATTTCTGGGCTTTGCCTCACCCTCAACGATCGTCATCTTCTTGATTTCATCCTGAAGTTTTTTTACAACTTTAATACCAATGGAACCTTCAAAACCAACCGCTGCATACATATCGTCGATAGATTTGATATTGAATTTCTTCATTGCAAGCTCTGCGAATTGTTCCTTGTATTCATTCAAATTCGGAATATCAGCCTTTCGCATTTCCTTGTCAATTATTTCTTTGCCCTTAACAATATTGGCATCTCTGTTGTGAGTTTTAAACCACTGGTTGATTTTGTTTCGTGCCTGAGACGTCTTGACTATTTTCAGCCAATCCATACTCGGTCCGCGGGAGGTTGATGTTGTTAAAACTTCAACAATGTCGCCTGTCTGTAACAGCTGGTCGATAGTTGTAATTTTACCGTTAATTTTTGCACCAATCATTTTATTGCCGACTTCACTGTGAATTGCATAAGCAAAGTCAATGGGGCATGAACCTGCAGGAAGATTTATAACGTCTCCGTGAGGCGTGAACACAAATACTTCGTCTGAAAACAAATCAATTTTTAAAGTTTTCATAAACTCCTCGGCATCGCTGTTACCAAGGTCTTTCTGCACATCAAGCATTTTTCTTATCCACTCAAGCTTGTCATCAAGCTTATCCTCTCCCGATGTACCCTCTTTGTACTTCCAGTGAGCAGCGATACCATATTCGGCAGTACGGTGCATTTCCCACGTTCTTATCTGGATTTCAAACGGGCTGCCGTTTGGTCCGATAACGGTTGTGTGAAGCGACTGATACATATTGGGTTTAGGCATTGCAATATAATCTTTAAATCTGCCCGGAATAGGCTTGTAAGATTCGTGCACAAGTCCCAAAACTGCATAACACTCAGCAATGGAATTTACGATAACTCTTACTGCAAACAAATCGTATATTTCGTCAATGCTTTTATTCTGAGCATACATTTTCCTGAAAATACTGTAAAAATGCTTTGCCCTGCCCATAACCTGAGCTTGAATTCCAAGACCTTTTATTTTTTCGGTAATAGAAAAAATTACATCTTCTATATACTTATCTCGTTCGTTTTTCTTTTGATTTATGCTTTCAACAATTTCATAATAGGCAATCGGATCCAGATAGCGAAGTGCCAGGTCTTCAAGCTCCCATTTTATCTTTGAAATACCAAGCCGATGTGCAAGCGGAGCAAAAACATCCAAAGTTTCTTTTGCCTTTTCACGTTGTTTTTCCTCGGGCATACTCTTCAATGTTCTCATATTATGAAGTCTGTCCGCAAGCTTTATGATAATAACTCTGATATCGCTTGCCATAGCAAGAAACATTTTTCTTAAATTTTCAATCTGTTGTTCTTCTTTGCTTGTGAAGGGAATTTTTTCAAGCTTTGTAACACCTTCAACAAGCATTGCAACTTCTTCACCGAATTTTTCTTTTATTTCCCTTTGGCTGTGCTCGGTGTCTTCAATAACATCGTGAAGCAGCCCTGCTGCAACTGACTCGCAATCCATCTCAAGACTTGCAAGAATATTTGCAACTTCTAAAGGATGACTGAAAAATAATTCCCCTGATTTACGGAGCTGATTTCCATGAGCCTCACGGGCATAATCAAACGCTCCCTTCAGAAGTTTTTCATCGGGATTGGAATTATACTTTTCGATTTTTTCAAGTAAGTTATAATAGTCCTGATAATCCTGGCTCATTAAATCACCTCCTATTTTATATCCGCAATTTTAAGCTGAATGGTTTCTGTATTTCTGAAACTGTTAATATCAAGATTACACATTACATTTATAGTATCATTAAATGACACACTGCGGTCGCCAAGTCCGAATGCAACTGCATCAATAACCGCATTACCTTTTTTCAGAGTAAGCCTTAAATGCTGCTTATTTGCCCCAATTCTGCTGACTTTTAAAACAATAAGCCCTTCCACGTAAAATACGGGCTGTTTATTGTTTGTACCGAAAGGCTCCAGCACTTTCAAAGAGCGTGCAACATCGATGTTAAGATGCCTTTCGCGAAGTTCCAAATCGGCAACAATTTTTTGCTTTGTTAAATCCTCGTTAAAATTATTTTCGGCATATTCGTTTATTTTCCTTCTGAACTCCTCAATTTTTGACTGTTCAATTACGATACCCGCCGCAAGTTCATGCCCGCCGAAAGAAACAAGGGCATCTTTTGAAGCTTCAAGAGCATTATACAACGAAAACCCTTCAATGCTTCTGCCCGAGCCTTTAAAATTACCGTCAGGTCCTTCCGAAATCAGAATACACGGCTTCATATATTTTTTAGCGAGTCTTGAAGAAACAATTCCAACAACTCCGTGATGCCAGTTTTTATCTGCTAGAACTGCAATTTTATCGGTACTGTAATGGTTCAAAAGCTGATTTTCAGCCTCTTTAAAAATCTCTGCCTCAATCTGTTGACGCTTTATATTGCAACTGTCAAGCTCAATTGCAATTTTTTCAGCCTCAGCCAAATCGTGTGTAAGAAAAAGACGAACAGCTTTTTCTGCTCCCCCGATTCTTCCGGCAGCGTTAATTCTCGGTGCAATAGCAAAGCCGATTTTGAAGGTATCAATGTCGCTCTTATCAATTCCCGAAACATTAAAAAGTGCATTAATTCCGGCATTTTTTGTTTCCGAAAGCCTATTTAAGCCATATTTGCAAATTATTCTGTTTTCGCCCAAAAGCGGCACAATATCCGCAATTGCACCTATTGTAACCAGCCCTGAATATCTGTTTAAAATATCATAGGTTGAATACTTCTCCTTCAAAAGTGCCTGTGCAAGCTTAAATGCAACGCCGACTCCCGCAAGATCCTTGAAAGGATATGGACAATCCGGCTGCTTTGTATCAATCGCTGCAACTGCATCGGGAATTGTATCCGTGCACTCATGGTGGTCGGTTATAATTAAATCAACACCAAGTGTTTTTGCATATTCACATTCTTCAACTGCCGTTATTCCGCAGTCGACGGTTATAATCAGTGTTACTCCCCGTGCAGCTATAAGCTCAACCGAATCTTTATTAATTCCATAACCCTCTTTATCACGGTTGGGAATATAAAAATCTGCATCGGCACCAAGGTCCTTAAGGCAGCTGAGCATTAACGTAGTTGCGGTAACACCGTCTACATCATAATCTCCGTAAACAATAATTTTTTCTTTATTTTCAACTGCTTTATTTATTCTTGCTACTGCTTTATCCATCCCTTTAAAAAGAAACGGGTCGTGCATATCGTCTAAATCAGCTTTCAGAAAGGCTGATGCATCTTCTGAATTAAAATTGCGTACACACAAAACAGCCGCAATCAGGCGGCTTACGTTGTTTTCAGTTGCTATTTTTTCAATAGCCTCCTTGTCAGGGACAGGAGAAACAATCCATTTTGTGTGTGACATTTTTACTCCTATTCAAAGGGATTTTCCGATTTGTATGCTGTTTTTTCACTGCAACATACAACTTCCCCGTCATTTTGTGTTTTCAGCGTTTTATATGCAACACACATATAATTTCCGCAAACGAAATCCATAGAATTTATATTGTTTTCAAACAATGCGTATCTGACAAATTTACCAAGACCTTTTGCAGCAAAGGCATATATTTTCCCATACTTTTTAGATTTCAGTTTAAAAATTCCGCCTTGTGCAATAAATGAATTCCTGCCATTTTTGCAAACTGCAGTAATTCCGCCATTTTCAATTGTTTTATCAGTCAAAACCGCAAACACATCTTCATGCTTATAATCTTCAAACTTTTTTGAATGGTTTTCAAACAAATCATAAGGAATATTGTTTTTTATAACAAGAGAATAGCTTTCTTTACCTGAAATATGCTTCAGCAAGCTTTTTGCATCATTATTTTTATATCCGCAGGCAATGCAGAAATCAAAAACTTCATCGGCAATTTCAGATGCACTTAAAAACATCTTTTCTGTAACATCAAAATCATTTATGGGTAAAAGTGCAAAAATATCCGCATTATTCTTGGTATCGCTCAGATATCCGCACATAAGCTTTGGAATATCAGCCTGAATTTCAGGTTGTTCACATTCAGAACAGGCAACAACAAAAATTCCGTCAAACCCGCTTAAATTCAACGATTGATTGTCAGCTAAAACTTCAAAATCCAAAGTTCTGAGTCCTTTTTTATCGCAATGCATTTTTACCGTTTCAAGCTTTTTGGTTGCTTCGTTATTCCCAAAAGCAAGCACCTTAATTTTTGCATTGGTATACGGAATTGGTTTTTCTGTAACCTCAATTCCCTTTTTCTCGCACAGGTCAGGTCTTACATCCATAGTAAGCTCAATTGATCTTTCGGTTTCCCACTCTTTAATTTTTTTATCGTTTCCCGAAAGCAATACTTCAGGAACTTCGATACCGTTAAATACTCTCGGACGTGTGTACTGAGGTTGCTCTAAAAGTCCGTTATAATGAGATTCAAGCTCAAACGAGCCATTTTCCGACAAAACACCGGGAACAAGCCTTGCAACAGCATCACAAACAACGCACGCTGCTATTTCTCCGCCGGTTAATACAAAATCACCGATTGAAATTTCCTCGTCGCAAATTTCATCGATAACCCTTTGGTCAATTCCCTCATAATGGCCGCAAATGATAACAATATGCTCCTTTGTTGCCATTGTTTTTGCAATTTCCTGATTAAAAACCTTGCCCTTTGGCGACATATAAATTGTGTATGGCTTATGTTCAGAGTCTTTTGACACATAATTATAGGTATCAAAAACAGGCTGAGGACGCATCACCATTCCAAGTCCCCCGCCAAAAGGATAATCATCAACGCGGTTATGCTTATCATTTGCAAAATCGCGTATGTTTGTGCATTTGATATCAATTATTCCGCCTTTTACGGCTCTGCCTAAAATACTTCGGCTTAAGAATCCGTCAATCATTTCGGGAAAAAGAGTCAAAATATCAAATTTCATCAAAGGAGCCCCTCCGGAATTGAAACCTGTATTTTTTTCTCTTTAATATCAATGCTTAAAATATTTTCTTTTATGGCAGGAAGATAAATACAATTCCTGCTCTCATCTTCAATTTCATATACGTCGGCACTGCCCGTTGATATAACATCTTTGACCTTGCCTAAGCATTTTTCATTTTCGTATACAAAACAACCAAGGAGGTCTGCCACAAAATAAGTATTTTGCGGCAAATCTCCCAGTTCATCTTTTGTACAGTATACAGTTTTATCTTTCAGCATTTCTGCATCAGAAACAGTATCCACACCCGAAAGCTTTAGTAAAACACTAGCCTTCTTGTAGGATACCTGCTGAATTTTGTATTTCTTTTCATCAATATAAATATGTGAAAAGTTTTCAAAAACCTCCGGGGCATCTGTCCACGGAATAACTTTTACAAAGCCTTTAATTCCGTGGGTATTACAGATTTTTCCCGCCTGCAACATTTCTTTCATAATCAAACAATATCAACTGCAACCTTCTTGTTGCTGTCTGACGCAATAGAAGCTGCTTTAATCACTGTTCTGATAGCCTGTGCAATCTTTCCTTTTTTGCCAATCACTTTGCCCATATCATCTTTTGCAACCGAAAGACGCAAAACTGTTAAATTTTCTTTCTCAACAGTTTCTACCTTTACTTCATCAGGATAGTCCACAAGTGATTTTGCGATTTCTATAAGTAATTCCTGCATGGTCATTTCCTTTCTGATAACAAACAAAAGCTAATTATTTAATTACGTCAATCTTCTTGAGCATAGCCTTTACAGTATCAGTAGGCTGAGCACCGTTAGCAATCCATTTTGCTGCACTTTCTTTGTTAATGTTGATTTCAGCGGGGTCCTTCAAAGGATTGTATGTGCCGATTTCTTCGATAAATCTGCCATCTCTGGGATATCTTGAATCTGCTACAACTACTCTGTAGAAAGGAGCCTTCTTTGAACCCATTCTTCTTAATCTGATTTTAACTGCCATTTTTATTTCCTCCTAAAAATTTTATATAATCCCTTTTAGAAAGGGAGTTTTAATCCTTTGAATTTTTTTAAATTCTTGGGATTTGAAAACTGTTTCATCATTTTCTGCATTTGTTCAAATTGCTTTAAAAGTGCATTCACCTGCGTAAGTGAGGTTCCGCTGCCTGCCGCAATTCTTTTTCTTCTGCTGAAGTTTATAATATCAGGTCTTTCTCTCTCTCTCATTGTCATAGACTTAATGATAGCTTCGGTTCTTGCAAGCTGCTTTTCATCAATGTTAACACCTTTCAATGCCTTTTGATTCATTCCCGGCATCATTGACAAAAGCTGCTCCATAGACCCCATATTTTTCATTTGCTGCATCTGCTCTAAAAAATCATTTAAATCAAATGTCTGTTGTCTGATTTTCTGCTCAAGTTCTTTTGCCTTTTTCTCATCAAAAGCTTCCTGAGCCTTATCAATGAGAGTTAAAACATCTCCCATTCCCAAAATTCTTGACGCCATTCTATCCGGATGAAAAAGCTCCAGATTGTCAAGCTTTTCACCCATACCGCAGAACACAATCGGCTTGCCTACAACCGCTCTGATTGAAAGAGCCGCACCGCCTCTTGTATCACCGTCTAATTTTGTTAAAATCGCAGCATCAATTCCTATTTGCTCATCAAATGATTTTGCAACATTTACCGCGTCCTGACCCGTCATAGAGTCGAGGGTTAAGAACACTTCGGTAGGATTAACCGTTGCTTTGATATCCGTAAGTTCCTGCATAAGTTCTTCATCAATATGAAGACGGCCGGCGGTATCGATGATTACCATATCATAGCCGTTATCTGCAGCATAACTTAAAGCCTTTTTTGAAATTTCAACAGGCTTTGCTCCCTCTAAAGTGAACACTCCTGCTCCTGCCTGCTCACCTACAACCTGAAGTTGCTTAATTGCGGCAGGTCTGTATATATCGCAAGCCACCAAAAGGGGCTTTTTGCCTTGTTTTATAAAGTATTTTGCAACCTTTGCACAGGTGGTTGTTTTACCTGCACCCTGAAGTCCCATAAGCATATAAACTGTAGGAGGCTTAGGTGAAATAACAGGTTTGTGAGCCTCTTTTCCCATAAGTTCGGTAAGCTGCTCGTTAACAATTTTAATTACCTGCTGTGCGGGAGTTAAGCTTTCCAGCACCTCGCTTCCGATTGCCTTTTCAGTTGCTTTTGAAATAAACTCTTTAACAACTTTAAAGTTAACGTCTGCCTCTAAAAGGGCAAGCTTAACAAGCCTCATAGCTTCCTTTACGTCGCTTTCGGAAACCTTGCCTTTTCCTCTTAACTTTTTAAATACTTCGCCAAGCTTTTCGGTCAAGCTGTCAAAAGCCATATTTTACTCCTTTAAATCAAATTCTTGATTTCGTTCGTAATTTTTTTTATACTGTCCATAGAATCTGAATCAATATCCGATTCATCCAAAAGATTATCTATTTTATCTATTAAAACGGCAACGGCTAAATCTTTTTTGTAAATCCCAAGCTTTTCTTCATGAAGCATTAAAATTTTTTCAGACTTTTTAAGACTGTCTCTCACTCCCTGACGGGTAATGCCCATAATCTCGGAAATTTCTCCTAAAGATAAGTTCTGATTATAGTACATATCACACACATCAGCTTGTTTTTCAGTTAAAATTGAACCGTAGTAGTCAAACAAAACAGATAATTTCATAATATCCTGCATATTATAAACCTCTTTGCAAGAAATAACTGTAAAGCGATTAACTTTACAGTTATTATACATTACTATTTACAATTTGTCAATACTTTTTCTTTGTTTTTATAATTTTTATTAAAAGTTATTCTGCTGCGTTATTCTCATCCTTCGTGCCTGCATAATACTATATTAAAGTTCTTTATTCAGGTATCTCACAAAAACCGCTTTCATCGGATAATAACAAATGGGATAAAAAACTAAATTTCCTACGGCATGCAGCGTATCAAACGGCAATCCTGACAGATAGTATGCCACTCCTCCCCAAAAGCCTGAAAGTATCAGCTTTTCAAAAGAAACTATGAATCCAAAAAGGTATCCTGAAAATCCCGACAGCAACGTCATCAAGACTATATTAGAGCATCTGCCTTTCCTTCCGGCAATTCCGGCTATAATTGATATAATACACCAGGCAAGCACCTGAAAAAACGTCCATATGCCCATACCTAACAACATATCGGAAACCAGGGTCATTACAATAGAGAGTTTTACCCCAAACTTCCATCCGCAAATTGCTGATACCATTACAATAATAGAAGTAACGGGTTTAATATTCGGCAAAAACGTCAAAGTCATTCTTGAAGCAACACAAACAGCCGCAAGAATTCCTATCAGAGTTATTTCTTTTATTTTACTGTGCATTTGCATAATACCACTCCAAAACATCCCCGGGAGCTAACTTAGCCTTAGGAGCTCCTTTCATCATTTCTTTCCCATTAATAGTGTAAACCCATCCTGACATAGGTCCCTGAGCTCTTTCTTCAAGTCCATAAGCCGAATACACATACTCCATTCCTTGCAGTCCTCTGTATTTAACATCTTCGCCGTAATCTCTTATAACCGAGAATGCGGTGATTCCTTCACTGTAAGGAATTTTTTCTGAACCTATAGTATTACCTTTGCCATCATAAACTGTAAATAAAACCTGTTTATCCTCCTTTAAAGGTTCTTCAGTGGTTATATTTCCGGCAACTTCAGGTAATTCTTCTGTTTCTGAAACCTTAACCTCGTCGACAGGTGTCGGTAGTGTTTCATCCTCAATTACTTCCGCAACTTTGACAGAAGTGTCATTTTCTGTATCAGAAGCATTGCCTTCATTCTCTGCAATATCATTTTTATCACTTACAAAATCGTCACTTTTTAAAGTCGGGAGCTGTTCCTCACTTTCTGAAACGACGCTTTGTATATCTGCACCTTTTTCAGGCACAGGAGGCTCCTCTTTTGACGAGCACCCTACCAGCATCATCGTTGCAATAACTATGCTTATTATCCACTTTTTCATCATTTAATAATCTCCATCATTCTGAGAATCACAACAACAGCCTCTGCCCTGGTCAAATCTGACTTAGGATAAAACTTGCTGTCATCCCCTTTTATAATACCTTTCTTTGATATATTTTCGATGTAACTTTTTGCATAATCGTCACAATCATTTACATCATCGAATATTTCAGCTTCACCTTCCACCTCACCTACAACTCTGCTGATTATGACAGCCATATCTTGTCTTGTAATATTTCCATTCGGGTTGAAAATCCCATAGAAGCCTTTAACTAATCCTTTATTTGTCGCCCATGCAATTGAATTATAAAACCAATCCTTCTCGGACACATCACTGTAAGTTATTGTTGTTTTTTCTTCATCTGAGAGTATGTTATAAAGCATAGTAACAAATTCCGCTCTTGTCACCTTATTATCAGGGCCATATGTACCATCTTCATAACCTTTGATTAAACCATGTTCCACAGCCTGCTTTATAAATTCTTCAGCCCAATGTCCCTTTGCATCCTTATAATCAAACTCCTTTTGTTCTTCAGACTCCTTGCCATCTTCAATTACAGTTTTTTCACTCTCTGCTTTGCCATTGTTATGCTTATTTGTATTATTCGTTTGCGTTTCTTTGTCTATATCCGTGAAGTCCAATACATATTTCAGAACAATTTCATCACCATCGCTGACTTTAACTTGTTCCATCCCTCTTGTAGATTTCTCACCATTTATATAAAACACAAGACCATCTAAACCCTCAGCAGTCATTTTTTCACCAAAAGTTACTCCATCTTTTGTGATTGATGCCAAATATGTTCCCTTAAAATTATATTCTATATTATTGGCTTCCATAGCCTTCTTCAACAATGTAACAACTGTTGAATTTTCAGGAACTTGTTGACTATATCTATTAACCCAGACATTTCCCACATCTATTGTAACAGTGCACTTTACTTGTTTAACCGCAGTGCTATGATTTGTATCGCCATAATCAGGGCTTACAGTTCCTCCGCCGGTATCTTCATCTTCATTGGTTGTACCTTTAACATAAAGCTCATCATAAATGGTATAAATATTTTTATCTGCTTTATAATCAGCAAGTGCCTGAGAGCACGTTCCTGTAGAGTATTCATTTATCTCAATGTAATCTCCCCATATAAAATAACCATCGCTATAAGATGCAAGCATATTATTCATCATCTGCTCATCAGCCAATTTGGTCGAAATATATGCACTCATTGAGCTTGAATCATTCATATCTACCAAACTTTGCCATTGATTTAATACAAAATCAATCGCAGTCTGAGGAATTTCTTTACCTGCTAACTGATAAGCGGTAATTATCCACGAAGTTGTGCCTACATCAGACCACGAGCCATAACCATAACCACCATCAGCATTTCTGCACGATTCAATATATTCAAAAGCTTTATTTGAATTATAATCTTCATCAGCTATTTCCATAGCAATTACCGCCCATACCTGTTCAGTAGCAAATACTGCGTATGGGGTTCCGTTGGCATCTGTTATACTTGTGTTATTAAAAGAACCATCATCCAACTGAGAATTCTTTAATACTGCAGCAATCTCAGCCGCTTTTTCAAAATCTTTATTATTAACAGCTGTAATTAATAACTTTGCCTGCCTTTGAGCGGACATTTCAGTATAATTGAAATCATTATAATCAATTCCAATATCTGTAATGCCGTTAAGAGCCGACTTTGCAAGCATATCCCAAAAACAAGATACATCATTTTCCGTTTCTGATACAAGATTCTTATTTTTGTATACATCTTTCATTTTATTAAGTGCTTCTTCATATTCAATCGTCTCCTGCGGGGTATTGCCCGACATCTCCCCATCTGCGTATACAGATGAATATACGAACTCACACACAGATTCGGAATAACCCCAATTCTGAATTCCGTCAGCACAAACTATAAAAGTTGTAGCCAACATTAACACCAATACTACTGATAAAAATTTTTTCACTTCTATCTTCTCCTTTAATTATAAAATAAAAAGGGCAGAGAAATCCCCTGCCCCTTTTTCAGACAGCCTTACATCGAGACTTTTTTACGCCTTAACAGAGTTCTGACTCGTTAGCTTGCTAACATTACAGTTGCGGGACAGTGCCGGAATCTCACCGGACTTCATCTTATTCAATTTTAACTGACATTTATTGTCTACATTTTCACAACTTACCGAAATGATTATACCTTTTGTAAATTAATTTGTCAACACTTATTCCTGATTTTCAGGATTTTTTTCTTTCAGTTCTGCAACCGCATCCTTCATATCTGTCATTGATGCTCCAAAATCTTCCCAATTTCCGCTTGATGCTGATTGTTCAAGTTTTTCATAAGCTTCAATGATTTTCCGAATTGTTTTATCACTTATCTGCGGAATTTCCTCCTCGGGTTCCTCATAAGCAACAGGCTCGTCCGAAATTTCCATGGTAATTGCAGTTTCAAAAAGCTTTGACAGTGCCTTTTCAATGGTTTCAGCCATAACAATTTTGTTTCCGCAGGCTGCAATAACTCTTTTTACTGCAGGAATTGAAGCCTGGTTGTCAGATGTAAGATACACCGGTTCAACATAAAGAATTGTACCGTTTACGGGAATAACCATAAGATTGCCTCTTATAACCTTTGAGCCGCCCGAATTCCACAAAGTAAGCTCTTTTGAAATTTCGGGGTCATTATCAATCAGGTTTTCTATCTGGAGAGGTCCGTAAATATTCATATTCTGCGGGAATTTATACGAAACGAATTTACCGTAGTTATCGCCTTTATTGCCCACCGCAATCCAAGAAACCATATTTTCTCTGTTATAGAGTGTATACGGGAGCATAAGCACAAGTTCTGGAGAATTCTTGTTGTATTCATCAAGCTGAATTAAATTATAATAAGGGTTAACCGGCTTGATTTCATCTTCATATTTTTCATTTGCGATAGTATAAAGGTCGCTCTTATTATAAAATGTTTCAGGTTTATTTGAATGATATTGAGCATAAATTTTGCATTGGGTTACGAAAAGCGATTCGGGGTACACACATTTATCCATAATACTGTCAGGAATATCCTCTGTTGCAAAAAGTGAAGGATAGATATTTTTGTATGCCATAATTATCGGGTCTGTTTTATCGATAATATAAAGCTTTACAGTTCCGTCATAAGCATCAACAACCGCTTTTACAGAATTTCTCACGTAATTATATCCGTCAGTCATCTGCGAATAGGGATATTTATTTGTTTTTGTGAATCCGTCAATTACCCACTTCATAGCACCATCGTCATCTATTACAAGCTGCGGGTCTGTATTGAGTTCAATAAAAGGTGCTACCTTTCCCACTCTGTCCAAAACATTTGTATTGATTAAAAGTCTGCTTTCAGATGTAATCTGATTTGCAATCATCATTCTGAAATCGCCTGTTTTAAATGCAAACAATATGCGGTTGACGGGATTTAATTTAATTCCCGCTTTACCGTCATAATCAAATTCATTATCTGTTACACCTTCAGAATAATCAATTTCACGGGTTTTGGTATTAACAATAACTTCATCATTATCGAGCTGACCGAAATAAATTCTTGGTTGTGAAATTTCTGGAACACCTGCTGAGTTTGTTTGCTTAATATCCTTAATGTAGTAATAGGGTTCACCATGCGGCGTTACCTGATTAAATGACATCATTACCGCACCAAATCCGTGAGTATATCTGAATTTTTCATTAATATAGTTCTGTGCGGATTTGTCGAGATTATCTTTTTTTATCTCTCTTGCACCTACCGCAACCGCTTTTTCTTTACCATTAATGTTATAAACGCCCACATCAAGATCATTGAATGCATAGTAGTTTCTCAATCCCTGAAGCTGGTTTGTTGCAGTAAGAGAAGCTGCGAAATCAATTACTCTTATATTTTCAATTGTATCTTCATTGGAAAGAACATTTTCCTTTGTAGCGGATGTATTTACTGCGTACTCGGTTTGCACAGTCTTATCAAGACCGTAAGCCTTTCTGGTGTAGTCCATATTATACTGAATATATTTAGACTCAACTGCTATTTCATTTGGCGATACGTAAAAAACATCCACACCAAGTGCCGCAAAATTAACAAGCACTGCAAGTGCTGCATAAGCTGCTACAGTAATAAGTGCATGCTTGATTTTATTTTTCTTTAAGAACACAATAGTTAAAACTATAACAACAACTACCAAAAACGGCACTGCTTTGTGATAATTCAAAATAACATTGACATCTGTAAAGCCGCCGCCCGTAAGCCCTGCAAATTCTGACGTCAAAACATCCTGTGCGTTTAAAAATGTTGAAAATGCACCAACAAGCATAAGAAAAATTACATTAAGAGCAATGTGGCTTACAATCTCCTTTTCCTTTGCCATATCCACAAATGTCCGCTCTCCGAATTTAAGATATTGTGAACAATACAATACGAACACATAAACAGTTGCAAACACAACAAGCAATGCTGCATCATTCAGAGCCGACATAATAAACGGTCTTTGAAATACGTAGTAGCCAATATCCATATAAAAGATGGGGTCAAGCACATTAAACGCCACGCCGTTCATAGAAAGCATCAGTTCTTTATAAATATTTCCGTCGGTTGCAAGTGCAAAAAATATCGCTGCAACAAAGATGAAAATAAATCCTTTGAATTTACTGTTTACGAAATCATTGCTTATTCCAATTTTTGCAAGCTTTTTCTTCGCCGCAAGCATATTGATTGTCGCAACTGCCAAAGCTATCAAAAAAACTGCAGCCAAAACCAAGGTTTTGGCAAAGATATCTTTGAAATACGCATCAACAAAATTTTCGCCGATTTCTCTTACTTCCAAATAGCCGACAAGCAGCTTTAGTCCTGCAAAGCATACAAGCAATGCAAACACAACTGCAAACATTATTGTTGCAATTTTTACAGTGTTTCTTTTATTAACAGTTGCATTAAAATTGTTCTCCGTAACAAATCACTCCTTACATAGAGAATTATTCAAACAGTGCGGAAACAAATTCCCTGCTGTCAAAAGGCTGAAGATCGTCTTTTTGTTCGCCAACACCTATAAATTTAACGGGAATATTCTGTGTATGGCAAAGGCTGATTACAACACCGCCTTTGGCAGTACCGTCAAGCTTGGTAAGAACAAGTCCCGTAAGTCCGGTGCTTTCGTCAAAAAGCTTTGCCTGCTGAACGGCATTCTGTCCTGTAGTTGCATCTAAAACAAGCAAAATCTCTTTATCAGCATCAGGAAGTTCACGGTCAATAATTCTTATTATTTTAGCAAGCTCTTCCATTAAATTTTTCTTAGTATGCAGTCTTCCTGCAGTATCACAAATAACAAGATCGGAGCCTCTGTTTTTTGCAGCATTCACTGCATCAAAAATAACCGCCCCCGGGTCTGCTCCTTCATTATGCTTGATTATGTCACATTCAGCACGCTTTGCCCATATATCAAGCTGTTCAGCTGCCGCCGCTCTGAATGTATCTCCTGCTGCAAGCAACACTTTTTTACCAAGTCCCGTGTAATATGCCGCCATCTTACCGATGGTAGTCGTTTTACCGACTCCGTTAACTCCCACAACCACAACAACTGCAGGTTTTGAATTAATTTTCATTTCATTGTCGTTTTCGTCCAAGATATTGCAGATGACATCACAAAGCTCCTGTTTTACCGCTTCAGGGTCTGTAATACCTTTTTTCTTAACCGCAGTTCTTAAATCGTCCAAGATTTTTTCTGTGGTTTCAAAACCCACATCTGCCATAATCAAAAGTTCTTCCAATTCTTCAAAAAGTTCTTCATCAATTTTTGTAAAGGCAGAAAACAAAGTATTAACTTTGTCTGAAAAACCTTCTTTTGTTTTTTGTAATCCTGATTTCAATCTGTCAAAAAATCCCATTTGTCTCTCCTGTTAATTAGCATTTTTAAGTACGCTTTTTTCCACTTCATCTATGTTAAGCTGCAAAAGCTTTGAAACCCCTTTTTGCTGCATTGTTACACCGTAAAGAGTGTCGCAAGCTTCCATGGTACCTCGTCTGTGCGTAATAATTGCAAACTGTGAGCGATAACACATTTTTCTCAAATATTCCGCAAATCTTAATACATTTACATCGTCAAGAGCTGCTTCAATTTCGTCAAACACACAAACCGGCGACGGACGAACCTCTAAAAGTGAAAACAACAGTGCAATTGCAATGATTGCTTTTTCACCGCCTGAAAACAGAGTCATATTCTGAAGCTTTTTACCCGGAGGCTGTGCATGAATTTCAATTCCCGCAGACAAAACATCCTGCTCATCTGTTAAAACAAGCTCGGCTGTTCCGCCCATAAAAAGTTCTTTAAATACTCTGGTAAATGTTTTATTGATAATCTGAAGCTGATCTTTAAACTGCTTTGTCATAAGTTGTTCAATGTCGCCTATAACACCTTTAAGCGTTTCCTTCGCATTAAGCAGGTCATCACGCTGAGCAGTTAAAAAGTCATATCTTTCTTTGGTCTGGGCATATTCTTCAATCGCCCCTACATTAACATTACCGAGAGCCTTGATTGAATTTTTAATCCCGTTAACCTTTTTCTGAGTTTCCGAAAAATTCTCAATCTCAGTCTTATGTTCTGCCGCCGAAATATATGTAAGCTCATAATCGTCCCAAAGTTTTTGATTGATTGAATCAATATCCGAATTCTGTTTATTGATTTTTTCTTCAATTCTCGTTTGTTCTTTGGCAAGGAAAATAAGATTTTCATTTAAAGCTTTAACTTGCTCTGCAATGTTTGTAATCTTAAGCGAAATATCGTTTCTTTCATTTTTGATAGTTTCAATTTGCTTTTCGGTTTCCTCTGTTTCAAGGGTTTTTGCAACAATTTCCTCGCGGATTGCAGCAATTTTTTCATCAATCTCGCTGTCTTTCCCGCCGGAACCCTCAATTTCAGCCTGTTTCTTTGCAATTTCTTCGTTATTCGCTTTTGCTTTAAGCTCAAATGTCAGAATTTCCTGATTAACAAGTGAAATATCATTCTCGGTTTCGCTGATTTCAATGGTAAGACGCATAATTTCAGAGCTTAGTCTTCTTGCTTTATCAGAATTTTCAGTATTCTGTTCCTGAATACTTTCAATTTTCTGCTTCAATTCCGAAATTCTGCCATTTATCTCACTTTGTGATTTCTCATATTCTTTGCATTTAGTTTTATTTTCTTCAACAAGAGCAAGATTGTCTTTTTGCTCTGTTTCAGCCTCGCTTATTTCAGTTAAATACTGCGATGCAATTTCAAGATAATGATTGTAGTTATATTCAGATTTGTAAACTTCGTTATTTATCATAGAAAGCCGTGTCTGCAAGGTCTCCTTCTCGCTTTTTTTGCTTTCCAAAATATTTTCTTTTTCTTGCTTGTCGCTTGTAAGTTTCTGATGTCTCTCTGTATCCGACTTAATCTTTTCGGCAAGGGAAGCAATTTTTGCACCTCTCGACAAAAAGCTTACGTTTTTATTTACACTGCCTCCGGTGATTGAACCGCCTGCATTAAACACTTCTCCCTCAATTGTTACGAGTTTATGCCGTGCCGAGGTTTTTCTTGCAAACTCAATTGCATTATTCATATTATCAATAACAATAATTCTGCCAAGCTGGTCTTGCATTACCGTTTCAAACTTACTGTCATATTCAATTAAATCACTTGCTATACCGATATAGCCATTTAAGTTTTTAAATTCTTTATCATCAAGTCTTTTTCCTTTTACTGCTTTGATTGGCACAAAGGTTGCTCTTCCGCCCTTTGTCTGCTTTAAAAATTCAATGGCTTTTTTGGCATCGTTTTCATCTTCGGTTACAATATTCTGAAGATTATTGCCAAGTGCAGTTTCAATGGCAACTGCGTATTTTGCCGGCACTTCCATAAGCTTTGAAAGTGTGCCGTAAAGTCTGATATTTTTAAGAACGCCGCTGCTATGCTCTTTTATTACCGCTTTTACGCTGTGGGCATAGCCCTCCATATCTCGTTCTAAATCTTCAAGCATTTTTTTCTCTGAAATTGCTTTGCTTAAATTTACTGTAACATCATTTAAGATGTTGTTAAGATGAACAAGATTTTTTGAAAGCTCATCAATTTCAGCCTGCTTTTTGTCAGCATCGCATTCCAATGCTTTTTTATTTTCTTCAAAGCGGCTTAAAAGTTGCTTTTCTTTGTCTGCTTTTTGGTTGTAGATTTCTGCATCCTCTCGTTTTAATTCTATATCGTCATTAAAATCGCTGAGTTTTGCCTCTAAAGAGTTAATTTCACTCTTTGAAGCCGCAAGCAACAGGTTAATTTCAGACAAGCTTTGATATGCTTCCACAATATCGGCGTTGCATTGTTCAATGACAGACGCATCCTCACCAACCTGATTTTCAAGTTTACTGTATCGTTCATCCAAATCTTTTTTCTCAATAGCCAATGACTCCGATTTCAGCTTAAGTGCCTTTAATTCGGAGTTCTTAATTTCAACATTGCTGCCAAGTTCTTCATTTTCCTTATTTAACTCAGCAATGTCATTTTCAAGCCTTGTTTTGTTTTCGTTTGAAAAACTTCTGCTGTTTTCCAAAACAACTATATTATTTTCAAGAGTTACAATTTCATTTTTAATTTCATAAAGCCTTTTTAAGCTTTCTTCCTGAGTTAATTCCCTATCTTCTGATATTTTCTTAAGTTCTTCGCTTTGTTTTTCATATTCTGTAATTCTTCCGTTAGTAACTTTAATATCCTCGCCGTTTATCTTAAAGTCTGCCTGAGATTTTTCCAGCGAAGCCTTCAGTCTGTCAATTGTATTAACCAAAAGATTGATTTCGATGCCCTTCAATTCGTCACGCAGGCGTAAAAACTCCTTAGCCTTTTCAGACTGTTGTTTTAAAGGCTCAATTCTTGCTTCAATTTCGGAAATAAGGTCCAAAAGACGCACCAGGTTTTCTTCAGTCTGTTGCATCTTCTTTTCAGATTCCTGTTTTCTGTACTTGTATTTTGAAATACCTGCCGCTTCCTCAAATATAACACGTCTGTCTTCAGGCTTTGCAGAAATAATTTCATCGATTTTACCTTGTCCGACAACAGAATATCCGTCGCGTCCCATACCTGTATCCATCAAAAGCTCATGTATGTCGCGAAGGCGGCATGAAGTTTTGTTTATGTAATATTCGCTTTCTCCCGAACGAAAATATCTTCTTGTAATCAAAACCTCATCATATTCAATTTTAAAAACTTTTTCAGAATTGTCAAAGCACAAAGATACCTCGGCAAAGCCAACAGGCTTGCGCTCTGCAGTACCGGAGAAAATAACATCCTCCATTTTACCGCCACGCAAGCTTTTAACGCTTTGTTCACCCATAACCCAACGAATAGCGTCTGAAATATTACTCTTTCCGCTGCCGTTAGGTCCGACAATGCCTGTTATTCCTTTGTTAAACTCGATTTTAACTCTTTCCGGGAAAGATTTAAATCCGCATATTTCCAGATACTTTAGAAACAAACTTCCACCTCATAAAATTTCAATGCGTCACGGGCAGCATCCTGTTCTGCCTGTTTTTTGGTTTTATTTGTGCCTCTGCCCACGCAGTTTCCGTTAACTGTAGCCTCAACCTCGTAACTTTTTTCATGGTCAGGACCGCTTTCTTTTACAATAATATATCTAACATTTTTGTGGTCTTTTTGCAAATACTCCTGCAAGACAGTTTTATAATCGCAATACAAAAGCTCAGGTCTTTCGTATACCTCTGCTTTTATAATGCTGTCAAGCCATTTTTTTGCAGCTGCAAACCCTCCGTCTTTAAAAATTGCTGCAACCAAAGCTTCAAAACAATCAGAAAGAACAGAGGCTCTTTCATTGCCTGCCGCCATACGCTCGCTGTGTCCAAGCAAAATATATTCATTAAGCTTTATACCTTTTGCAAGGACGGCAAGACTTTCTTCTCTTACAATAGCCGCTCTCATTTTTGAAAGCACACCCTCATCAACATCCTTATGCATATCATAAAGACGCTCTGATACTATCATATCTAAGATTGCATCGCCCAAAAATTCCATTCTTTCATTGGACTCGGTTTCCTTATGCTCATTTGAATAAGAGCTGTGGCACATTGCATTAAAAACAAGTGTCTTATCTTTAAATGAATAATTAATATTTTTTTCAAGTTCCGTGCAGTTAAACATATTAAGTCCTCAATTATAATTATGTATTATTTTACGCGTTTTTATTAATATAATCCACAACATCGCCTACAGTTTTAACACTTTCTGCAGCATCTTCATCAAATTCAATGTCATACTCTTCTTCAAGCATGATAATTAAATCAACCAAATCAAGCGAATCGATGTTAAGATCTTCAACAAAGCTTGCTTCCATTGTAATTTTATCGGCATCAACGCCTGCTTGTTTAACCAACGCTTCTTTAATTTTTTCAAAAATCATAATTATACTCTCCTTTTATTTCATTAAAACATCTTTATACTTGATAACATAGCTTGCCCCTGAAAGGAATGTAAGCACAACACTCAAATAGAAAAGAATTTGTGCAACAAGTCCGAAAATCCAGCCAAATCCCAAAAGCAGCATCGTTATTGAAATCATCTGTGTGATTGTTTTTATTTTACCGAAACCGTCAGCTGCAATAACCACATTCTGGGAAGCTGCCGCCATACGAAGTCCCGATACAATGAACTCTCTTGCAACAACGATTATAACTGCCCATGCAGGAATAACTGCAACCTCCACCAAACACGCAAGTGCGGAAATTACCAAAATTTTATCGGCAATAGGGTCTGCGAATTTACCAAAATTTGTAATTTCATTTCTTTTTCTCGCCAAATATCCGTCAAGCATATCGGTAAGTGATGCAACAACAAAAACAATTGTTGCCGCAATTCTCATATCAAGCATCATCAGTACCACAAATACCGGCACCATAATAATTCTTAAAATTGTAAGTTTATTTGAAATTGTCATACATCTGCTCCTTTACTCAATTTCTCCAAGCATATCGCAATCAATATAATCGAAAAGCTTAACATTTATAAATGTTCCCGGTTCAATTGCCTTTTCAGATTTGAAAAACACCTTAGGGTCAACATCAATCGAATCAGCATAAGTTCTGCCATAGTACATTTTTAAAACCTTGTCAACGCCTTCAACCAGCACTTTTACGGTTTCACCGATTTTTTCTTCATTTTTCTGCTCTGTAATTTCAATTATGATTTCTTCAAGCTTGCTTTTTCTTTCAAACTTAACATCTTCATCTATTTGATTTTCATAAGACGCCGCAGGAGTTGTTTCTTCCTGTGAATATGCAAACACACCCACTCTGTCAAGCTTATATTCTTTCAGGAAATCTGCAAGCTCATAAAAATCTTCTTCCGTTTCACCGGGGAAACCGACAATCAACGATGTCCTTATAACCGCTCCTTTAACTTGGTCTCTGATTTTCTTAATCAAATCTTTAATTTGCTTTGCACTTGTTCGTCTTGCCATTTTCTTTAAGATATTATCTGAAATATGCTGCAGCGGAATATCGAAATATTTAACCAACTTTTCATTTGTCTTAAATTCTTCAATAAGGTCATCCGTAACTCCCTCGGGATACAGATAATGAACTCTTATCCACCGAAGTTTTTCAATTTCAGAAAGCTCTCTTATAAGCTCAGCCAAAGTGTTTTTACCATACAAGTCCTTACCGTAGCACGAAGTATCCTGAGCAATTAAAACAAGCTCTTTAACACCATTTTCGGCTAACGCTTTCGCCTCTGATAAAATACTTTCTTTATCACGGCTTCTGTACTTTCCTCTTATTTTCGGAATTACGCAGTAAGTGCAATGATTTGAGCACCCTTCCGCTATTTTCAGATAAGCGGTATAAGGCGGTGTTGCCAGAATTCTTTCTGTTGTGTCAAGGCAAGCATATTCAGAGCCTTTTAAATATATACCCCTTTTACGCTTAACATTTTCAACAACATTTACTATATCATCAAAATCGCCTGTGCCGCAAACCCCGTCAACCTCCGGAAGCTCCTCTAAAACTTCTTCGCTGAACCGTTCTCCCATACATCCTGCCACAATTAAAAGCTTTAACTTTGCATCTTTTTTAAGGTCTGCCAAATCAATTATGGTATCAATCGACTCCTGTTTTGCACTGTCGATAAAAGCACAGGTATTTACAATAATTATTTCCGCTTCACGCTCGTTATAAGTAATCTCAAAGCCTGCTTTTTTCAGTCTGTCAAGCATAACCTCGGCATCAGTAAGATTTTTCGCACAGCCAAGTGAAATAACAGATACTTTTTCCAAAAAACTCACTCCTTTCAAAACTCGTCTCTCATCTTGTTAAGAATACTTGAAATTGCATCGTATTCAAAGCCTTTTGAAAGAAAATATCTGACAGTTTTTGAATATTCTTTAATATCTAACTCTTTTTCGCCTACTCTTTTGCGAATAAGCACTTCCAAAGTATCATCATTTTTTATTCCCAAAACCGCATTTTCGATAATTTCCGAACTTATTCCTTTGTGTTTAAGTTCAAATTTAATTTTATTAACACCATATTTTTGCATATAGTGCTCACAGTATATAGCTGCATATGCCTCATCGTTTATATAACCATATTCTTTCAGAATATCAACAACGTTGTCTATAGCCGTCTGAGAGAATTCCTTTTGTTTCATTTTTGTCCGTATTTCCTTTTCGGAATACATCTTCCTTGAAACCAGTTCAATGGCATAATTCTTACATTTATCAATGTCAATCAAACTTTCGATTTTTGCCATCTTTTCTTCAGTTATTTCATCACCCTTTGAAAGTTTCAAAGTGTAAAGATCAAAATCACTTATCCCGAAAGCAAACTCTCCGTCAATAAACACCGAAAATCTTGAATCTGAATTAACCTGAGGCTGAATGTCCGTGATGATATTATTCATCATCTTCTGTCGGGGCACTTTCTGCCTTAACTTCCTTGCCGTTCATCAAAGCCTCTCTGACTTTTCCTTCGATTTCAGCATAAACATCAGGATTATCAAGCAAGAACTGTTTCGCAGCATCTCTGCCCTGACCCATTCTTGTTTCTCCGTATGAGAACCACGCACCGGCTTTAGTTATAATATCCATATCTACTGCAAAATCAACAATACCGCCTTCTTTTGAAATTCCTTCTCCGAATATCAAATCAAAATATGCTTCTTTAAACGGAGGTGCAACTTTGTTTTTCACGATTTTAACCTTTGTTCTTGCTCCGATAACATCAGAACCCGATTTAATTGCCTCGCCCTTTCTTACTTCCATTCTTACAGATGAGTAAAATTTAAGAGCACGGCCTCCTGTTGTAACCTCAGGATTTCCGTAAATAACGCCAACCTTTTCACGAAGCTGGTTGATAAAAATTGCTACTGTATTTGATTTGTTAATAATACCTGCAAGTTTACGAAGTGCCTGCGACATAAGTCTTGCATGAAGACCCACGTGCGAATCGCCCATAACACCCTCAATTTCCGATTTGGGAACTAAAGCTGCAACAGAGTCAATAACAATTACATCAATTGCACCGCTTCGGACAAGTGCTTCTGTAATTTCAAGGGCATCTTCACCTGTATCAGGCTGAGAAACCAACAAATTATCGATATCTACTCCCAGAGTTTTTGCGTACTGAGGATCAAGTGCGTGCTCTGCGTCAATAAATGCAACCTCACCGCCGTTTTTCTGAGCAGAAGCAATAATGCTCAATGACACTGTTGTTTTACCTGATGATTCAGGTCCGTAAATTTCAATAATTCTTCCTCTCGGAAGTCCCCCTATACCGAGGGCAGCATCAATACTCAAAATTCCTGTTGAAATAGCATCAACGTTAAAATGAGTATTTTCACCAAGCTTCATAACTGCACCTTTGCCATACTGTTTTTCAATATTTTTCAGTGCTATTTCCAGTGCTTTTTGTTTTTCTGTTGACATGATTTTACACCTCTTAAATTATTTTGATAATTTTTCCTTTAAAATTTTATTTATAACCATCGGATTGGCAGAGCCCTTTGTAAACTTCATAACCTGTCCTGTTAAAAAACCTATTGCTTTTTCTTTGCCGGATTTATAGTCAGACACCGCACTTTGATTATCTGCAATTATCTGCTCTATTACAGGAATAAGTACACTTTCGTCGCTTACCTGAATAAGATTTTGCTTTACCGCTATATCTTCGGGGCTTTGCCCGCTTTCAAACATTGCTTCAAGAACTTGCCTGGAAGCACTAAGACTTAAAATTTCGCCCTTGACCATATCAATAAGTTTTGAAAGTTCGGCAGGCTCAAATGGTATCTTAAGCATTTTTTTCTCTTTCATAAGCCTTTGAATATCTGTCACCATATAGTTGCTTACCTTTTTAGGCTCTCCGCTTAAATCTGCCGTTTCCTCAAACCAATCAGAAAGCTCCTTTGAGGCTGAAATAAGGTGTGCATCGAATTCAGGAAGTCCGTAATCCTTTATAAACCTCAGTTTTTTTGCTCTGGGAAGTTCGGGAATTGTATGTTTTATTTTCAAAACAATATCTTTATCTGTATCTGTCACAGCTAAATCAGGCTCAGGAAAAAATCTGTAATCATCTAAAGTTTCTTTTGTTCTGAGCATCGTATTTTGAGATTTCAAATCATCCCATCTTCTGGTTTGTCTTAAAACTTTCCCGCCTTTTTCAATCAGTTCAATCTGCCTGTTACTTTCATTTTCAACTGCATGCTTTACAGAAGAAAATGAATTCAGGTTTTTCATTTCTGTGCGTTCGCCAAAAGCATTGCACCCGAAAGGTCTCACCGAGAGATTAACATCGCACCTTAAAGAACCTTCCTGCATCTTACAGTCACAAACATCAAGGCACTCCAAAACCGATTTTATTTCTTCAAAAACAAGCTTTGCTTCTTCTCCCGAACGGATATCAGGCTCGGTTACTATTTCAATAAGTCCCACTCCGCAACGATTGTAGTCAACAAAAGTTTTCCCGTCATTTCCGTGCACAAGTTTACCTGCATCTTCTTCCATATGGATTTCAGTAATGCCTATTCTTTTTACTTTGTTATCTATATCAATTTCAATGTACCCGTTCCTGCAGAGAGGCATATCATACTGTGATATCTGATAAGCCTTCGGAAGGTCGGGATAAAAATAATTTTTTCTGTCAAACTTAATTTTTTCTGAAATTGTGCAATTTAACGCAAGCCCCGCTTTGATTGCAAGCTCAACCGCCTTTTTGTTTAAAGCAGGTAAGCTTCCTGGCATCCCCATACATACGGAACAAACATGGGTATTAGGTTTTGCTCCGAAAGAAGTGCTGCATGAACAAAAGATTTTAGAGTCGGTAAGAAGCTCAGCATGAATTTCCAAACCTATAATTGTTTCATAGTTCATAATGCTTCTCCTCGCAATTGGGGCTTTAAATCAAGCTTTAATTCCTGTTCCAAAGCATATGCCACGTTTAAAACCGTTTGTTCATCAAACTTTTTGCCGATTATCTGAACGCCTGCAGGCATACCGCTTTCATCTTTCCCGCATGGAACAGATATAGCAGGAAGTCCTGCCAAATTAACAGGCACTGTGCAAAAATCTGATGCATACATCTGCACAGGAGTCTTTTTATCGCCAAACTTAAATGCGGTTTCAACAGTTGTCGGAGTAATCAATACATCATATTTTTCAAAGCATTGGTCAAATTCATTTATAATTAAATTTCTTGCATTGCCGGCTTTTTTATAATATTCATCTTTAAAGCCCGCACTCAAGACAAAACTGCCAAGCATAATTCTTCTTTTTACTTCATCGCCGAAACCGAGTGTTCTTGTATTTTTATACATTTCTGCCAAATTATTGCTCTCTGCACGAAACCCGTACCTGACGCCGTCGTATCTTGCAAGGTTGGAACTTGCTTCGGCGGAAGCAATAATATAATAAGCCGCAAGAGCACTATCGGCACTTAAAAGCGAACATTCCTCACATTTTGCTCCAAGCTTTTCCAAAACCTTTTCGCAATCTAAAACCTTTTCTTTAACTTCAGCATTTATACTGTCTGAAAAAAACTCCTTCGGAATACCGATTTTCAAGTCTTTAATATCATTTTCCAAACAAAAATCGCTTGCACTCGGCAATGAAGTTGAATCCTTTTCATCTTCGCCTGAAATTCTGCTTAAAACAAGAGCAGCATCTTTAACATCTCGCGTTATTACGCCAATCTGGTCAAGAGAAGACGCGTAAGCAATAAGTCCATAACGTGACACTCTGCCATATGTAGGCTTTAATCCTACCACTCCGCAAAATGCCGCAGGTTGTCTTACAGAGCCTCCTGTATCGCTGGCAAGTGCAAAAGGCACCATACCTGCAGACACCGCAGCAGCAGCTCCCCCGCTTGAGCCGCCCGGCACACGGGAATAATCAAAAGGATTTTTGGTTTTCCCGAAAAAAGAAGTCTCTGTTGATGAACCCATACCAAATTCATCCATATTAAGCTTGCCAAGCATTACAGCTCCGTTTAAATTTTCAACCGCGGTTGCATTGTAGGGCGGTATAAAATTTTTCAGCATTTCAGATGCACAGGTTGTTTTTATACCTTTTGTGCAAATGTTATCCTTTACTGCATACGGAACTCCTGAAAGCAAAGATGCTTCACCCTTCAAAATCAAGTTATCGGCAATCTTTGCCGCTTTTAACGCTTCATTCTCAGCTATCGTTATAAAGCTTTCGATTTCACAATCCAAAGTTTTAATTCTGTTAAGGCAGTACCTTGTAATTTCACCGGAAGATATTTTTTTGTTCTTCAGAAGTTTTGAAAGTTCAAAAGCCGACAGTCTAAACATCTTTAATCACCTTTGCAACAGAAAAATATCCGTTTTCACTTTCAGGTGCATTGGAAAGTAATTCCTCCTGATTAAATTCCCGCTTTACCAAATCTTCTCTCAAGCCGTCAAACTCCAACGGTGTAACCTTTTCTGCTATACCTGATAAATCAGAAATTTTTGATGCAAATCCGATAATTTCATTCAAATCTTTTTGATATAAAACACACTCATCATCGTTCAAAGAAAGTCTGGCAAGGTCTGCAATATGAAGAACATCTTCTTTTTTCAGCACAATAAAAACCTGCCTTTCGCTTTTCTTTTAAACATAATTACCCATAATACTAACCTTATTATATATCATACCACAATTCAACTTTTTTTTCAACAAAAAAGTGCATTTCTTTTAAAGAAATACACTTTTAAAATTAATTTTCTTCAATTTCGGTTTTTGCGTCGGTTCTTAAGTTTCTGCACTCAAAGTTTTTAACGTTAACCGCTTTAACTGCTGCTGCATTTTCATCAGCCGGATTGCCCCAAACACCGTCAAGATAAATATTTTCGGAATTTTCGGCACAAACCACATTGCTCCACGCCTTAGCTTTACCCTGAAATCTTACCCTTGTATCCTTAACAGTAACATTTTTTGCACCTTCGGCATAAATGCCCGGAATATCATGCTCGTAAACATCTTTCGGTGAAGGTCTGAAATCAAATCTTCCCGGTTCCTGACTGCCTATTCTCTTTAAATTGATTTTGCAGTTTCTGATTTCAACATCAGATACTTCACCATATTCAGAACCTGAAATAAATACACATGATTCGCTGTCTATATTAAGGTCATTAAGTGTGACATCTTTGATTTTTCCCGTGTTGAAGTTTTTACCGTCTCTTGAAGTGTTGGTGATAAAAATTGCTTCACCCTTACCCCACCAATACGGATATCCCGCACCGATATGCTTGTTATCATTGCAGGCATTATACGCTCTGCATTTTGCTCTTACGTTTGAAACATGAATATTTTCGATTATTCCGCCGTCTCTTGCCCAGATTGCAACTGCTCTGCCGCATTCTTCCATAACGCAGCCCGACATTTCAATATTTCTAATATCAGCCCATGTTTCGGTTCCGATTTTAAGACCTGCACTTTTAGTTTTAAATACACAGTTAGTAACAACAATATTTTCGCTGCTGCCATATTTTTCAGCCATAGGCTTTGTGGTTTTTACGACAATCGGGTCATCGCCTGCAGTAATAATACAATCTGAAATAACTACATTTTTGCAGCAATCAGGATCAATACCGTCATTTTCATTAGAGCGGGTGTCATTCAAAATTTTAATTCCCGAAACTGTTACATTGTTGCAGCCTGCAAAATGCAGTGTCCAGAAAACACTGTTCTGAATGGTGATATCACGAATTACAAGATTTCTGATATTCTCAAACATTGAAGTTCTCGGTCTGAAAACCCCATAAGGATAATCCAGCGGAGCCTCGTGAAGAGGGTCCTGACCGTCATCGTAAAAAATCATCTGACTTCTTCCGTCGATAACGCCAAAACCTGTAATTGAAATATTTTCAGCATCTTTTGCTTCCAAAAGTGCAGCATGACCTTCCGAATAACAATCTCCGTCAAAAGAACTGATAATCTTACAACCCATCTCAAGATGGAACTCAACATTACTCTTTAATGTAATTGTTGAGCAAAGATATGTACCGGCCGAAAGAATAACTTTTCCACCGCCGCTACCCGTACACTCATCGATAGCTTTTTGAATAGCCGGTGCATCATCTGTTACACCGTCTGCAACAGCACCATAATTTTTAACCAAATATTCCATAGTTTTTCCACTCCCTTAAACAAAGCAGTATGCAGCAAAATTTATAATTTTGCCGCATACATCGTTTTTATATGCTTGTAAACAATTGCTCAAATTCTTCTCCGTCAATCTTTTCTTTTTCAATTAAAGCCTGAGCAATAATATGAAGCTTATCAAGATTTGATTTTAGAAGTTCTGTGCACTGACCGTATCCCTTGTCAATAATATTTCTGACTTCGTTATCAATCTGTGCGGCAATTTCTTCAGAGTAAACCTTTGTATGTCCCATATCGCGGCCAATAAATACTTCTTCCTGTTCTGAATCATAAAATACAGTGCCGAGTGTTTCACTCATACCATATTTTGTAACCATTGACCTTGCAATGGAAGTTGCACGCTGAATATCGTTTGAAGCACCGGTGCTTATATCGTCAAGCACAAGCTGTTCTGCAACTCTGCCCGCTAAAAGCACAACGATATTGTTTTCCATTTCCTTCTTGGAATTATACATTTTATCTTCCGTAGGAAGGTGCATTGTATATCCGCCCGCTCTGCCGCGAGGGATGATGGAAACCTGGTGAACAGGGTCCTGATCGGGCATAAGTCTTGTAACTATAGCATGACCCGCCTCGTGATATGCAGTAAGCTTTTTCTCTTTATCGCTGATTTTTCTCGACTTTTTCTCCTGACCCACAACAACCTTAATCATTGCTTCATTAAGGTCAGCCATAGAAATAGCTTTTCTTTCATTTTTAACAGCTAAAAGTGCTGCTTCATTCATAAGATTTTCAAGTTCGGCACCTGTGAAACCTGCGGTGGTTTTTGCAACAACTTCAAGCTTTACATCCTCGCCCAAAGGCTTGTTTTTTGCATGAACCTTTAATATTTCTTCCCTGCCCTTAACGTCAGGATATCCAACTACTACCTGTCTGTCAAATCTGCCGGGTCTCAAAAGTGCAGGGTCTAAAATATCAGGTCTGTTGGTGGCTGCAATTATAATAATCCCCTCGTAAACTCCAAACCCGTCCATTTCAACCAGAAGCTGGTTCAATGTTTGTTCTCTTTCGTCGTGACCGCCGCCGAGGCCTGCACCCCTGCGTCTTCCGACAGCATCAATTTCATCAATAAATACAATACAAGGTGAATTTTTCTTTGCCTGTTCAAACAAATCTCTTACACGTGATGCACCGACGCCGACAAACATTTCAACGAAGTCTGAACCGCTTATTGAGAAGAAAGGTACTCCTGCTTCGCCCGCAACAGCCTTTGCAAGCAGGGTCTTACCTGTTCCCGGAGGTCCTACCAATAAGACACCTTTCGGAATTCTTGCTCCCATTTCCTGGAACTTTGTAGGGTCTTTCAGGAAAGAAACAACTTCCTGAAGTTCTTCTTTTTCCTCATCTTCACCCGCAACATCGTCAAAGCCAACTTTTTTACCGTTGTCACCTGCCATTTTGACACGTATTTTTCCGAACGACATTGCACCTCTGCCTCCGCCGCCTTTGTCATTCATTAAAAACACCCAAGCAAGAACAAACAATATAAGAATTACAATGCCGGGAAGCATAGAAGTCCACCATGGTGTTTCCGATACAACCGGCGTTTCATAATCCAAAGTTCCTGCATCCACCTGCTTTTTAATTGAATCTCCGACATCTTCATACAGTATTTCTATAGATGGGATACTGGTTTCAAATCTGGTATTATCAACCTTGACTGCCAACGCAGTATTTCCCGTTATCTGCAAACTTTTCAAATTCCCTGCCTGAATTTCCTTTACAAGGTCGGAATAAATTTTAACCTCTTTGGCAGGCTCTGAATAAAAGTATGACACAAGCAAAAGTATTACTGCAAAAAGAGCAACATAAAACGCCATACTTTTCAACTTTTTATTCAAAATACACGTTCCTCCTGTGTTTTAATTTTTCACATAATACCACAAAACTGTTTAATTTTCAAGCAAAACAGCTGAATTTTCATAAATATTTCATTATTTTTCGTAAACCGATCTTTTAAGCACTCCTACGAAAGGAAGATTTCTGTACTTTTCATCATAATCAAGACCGTAACCGATAACAAACTCGTCGGGAATTGTAAACCCTTTATAAGCAACATCAACTTGAGTCTTTCTTCTGTCGGGTTTATCTAAAAGTGTTGCTATTCTTACACTTTTGGGATTTCTTGTTTCCAAAAGCTTTGTTAAATGCGAAAGAGTATTTCCGCTGTCTAAAATATCTTCAATAATGAGTACATTCATACCTTCAATAGGATTATTCAAATCCTTGACAATTCTTACAACACCGCTTGATTCCGAACCGCTTCCATAACTGGAAAGGCACATAAAATCAATTTCAACAGGAATTTTGATTTCCCTTAAAAGGTCTGCAGCGAAAATAACACTTCCCTTTAAGATAGTAATAACCAATAGTCTTTGTCCTTCGTAATCTTTGGAAATCTGTCTTCCGATTTCCTTAACTTTTTCTGCAATTTCCTGTTCTGAAATGAGAACTCTTTCAACATCTTTAAGCATCTTGTTTTTCTCCTTTTATCATAAGCACTTTATTTGTTTTTTCACAAATTTTATACAAATTACTTCTTCTTACTCCATAAAGCCACAAAACATCTCCGCATTCAATTACCGGAAGTTTCTTTCTGATATTATGCGGCACTTTGTCTTTAATAAGTATATCTTTAACCTTAACCTCGCTGTTTTTACCAAAAGGAATGATTGTATCACCTTTTTTTCTTGAACGTATTACAATATCTGTTGGATTTTCCATATCAAAGAATTCAGCATTTTCATATAAATGTATTTCTTCCTTTAAGATGATTTTTGAGACAAAGTTAATGCCTGCCTCTTTTACATATATTTCCCCGTTTAACGGCAATGTATAACTGTAAAAACTGTCATCTTTCTTTTTTTCAAATATTATTTTCCCGTATTCTGCCCTGCACACAACATCAAAACAAAGCTCGATAATGATGCCGTTTGCTTTAACCGAAAAATTTTCAGTTATATAATCTATATGCTTTTTTTCGAAATCTTTGCTTGTCCCTGCTGCATAAGAATATGCAAGCAACAACACTCTTGCTTTAAGAGCACAATCAAGCTTTTCAAAATCTTCTTTTTCTATATATGAAAATTCATTTTCAAAAAAGACATATTTTTTTGCCTGACTTTCCAAAAAAGCATCATCCCGAGTCAAAATTTCTGTTGTTCTTGAAATGTTGGAAAGTGCTGCATTACTGATTTCCATCAGCTCGGGAATTACGCTGTTCCTGATTTTATTTCTGGTATAATCCTCTGAAAAATTGGTCTCATCGGTAACATAACTCTCTCCGTAATTAGCTGCAAATTCTTCAATTTCCTGTCTTGACACATCAATTAAAGGTCTGATGATATTATTCCTGGTTTTGGGAATTCCCGTTAGTCCTTTCAATCCGCTGCCGCGTATAAGATTCATCAAAACTGTTTCGGCATTATCATTCAAATTATGAGCAACCGCGATTTTTGTAAAACCGTTTTCTTTGCAAAGTTCATCAAGAAATTCATATCTTGCATTTCTTCCCGCAAGTTCTTCACTTATTCCCTGTTTTTTTGCTATTGACGGGATATCAACGGTTTTCAGATAAAAATCCGCACCGATTTTTTTTGCAAAATCTTTGCAAAAGTTCTCGTCTCTTAAAGCATTATCCCTTATCATATGATTTACATGGGCAACTGCAAAATCAACTTTAAGAAACTTCAACACAAGGCAAAGACACACCGAATCGCATCCGCCCGACAAGGCAACCAACACCTTATCATCTGCGGAAAGCATATTATTATCAGCAATTGTCTTTTTAACCTTGTCTAACATACCTTCTCCTATTCCCTTGTATTGTCAACACTTAAGAATGTTGTAATATTCGGACGCCACATAAGCTTAACTCTGCCTG
>CAZBJD010000004.1:0-41989 GCA_964492155.1 uncultured Eubacteriales bacterium | reverse complement strand
TTGGCGGCGGACTGATCTATGGTCTTTTAAAGTACGATAATCAGCGCGACGCACTTGAATTTGCAGTAGCGGCAAGTTGTCTTAAACATTCAATTTCAGGCGACTATAACAGAGTTACAGTTAAAGAAGTTGAAGCTTTAATGGGCGGCGACGGCTCAGGCAGAGTACAGAGATAAATTATTCGGGGTGGGCTTTAAAAGCCCACCTGATTTTTTAAAGGAATTACACTATGATAATAGATTTTCACACACATATTTTTCCGGACCATATGGCAGAAAGCACAATTGAATTTTTGAAAAATCAGTCGGCTGAAAACGGGTATCCCATCAATGACTGCTGCAAGGCAACCGAAAGCGGAATTATATCTTCCATGGAAAAATCGGAGGTTGATATTTCGGTAATTCTTCCCATTGCGACCAAGCCGGGACACTTTGAGTCAATGAATAAATTTGCCTTAAAGGTGAATGAGAATAATAAACTTATTTCGTTTGGAGCAATTCATCCGAAAGATTACGATTACAAAAACAGGCTCAGACAGATTAAAGAAATGGGTTTAAAGGGTATTAAACTTCATCCGTATTTTCAGGATATGGCAATAGATAATCCGCAGTTTATAAAAGTGGTTGAAGAAGCGGTTAAAAACGACTTGGTTGTTGCAATTCATTCGGGACTTGACAGCGGCTTTAAAACTGTTATGTCAGAACCGAAAACCACTCTGACTTTGGTTAAAAATGTTGACTGTTCGAAAGTGGTGCTTGCACATATGGGCGGTTGTATGCTGTGGGACGGGGTTGAGGAATATTTGGTCGGAGAAAATGTAAATTTCGACACAAGCTACTGTCTGCACGTTATAAAAGACAAAAAGCAGTTTGAGAGAATTGTTAAAAACCATGGTGCGGATAAAATTGTATTTGGCTCGGATACCCCGTGGACAGATGTGAAGTATGGAATTGATGCCATAAATTCTCTTGATTTCACAGAGGAAGAAAAAGAAAAAATATTTGTCAATAATGCTAAAAAACTGCTTGGTATTTGAAAAATATTGCTCAGTTTTTTGAAAAATATTGACTTGAAAGCGAATAATTGGTAAAATCTCCTTAAGAAAAAGGAGATTTTAATTATGAAATATTTTAAAGAGTTTAAACTTCCGGAAGCACCGCAAATTCCTGATTACAGCGTTTCTATAACTGATTTCGGTGCCGTTGAGGGCGGAAAAGAGATTATTTCCGATGCAGTAAGAGCTGCAATTGAAGATGTATCAAATCACGGCGGCGGAAAAGTTATTTTCCCAAAGGGAAAATGGCTTGGCGGTAAAATTCATTTAAAGGATAACATCGAGCTTCATTTTGAAGAAGGCTGTCAGGTTAGCTTCACAAGCGTGAAGGAAGAATATCTTCCTGTTGTTTTTACATGCTTTGAAGGTATCAGATGCTACAACTATTCACCGCTTATCTATGCAAACGGATGCAAAAATATTGCAGTCACCGGTAAAGGCGAGTTAAACGGAAACGGCTTTGAGTGGTGGTCATGGAAACTGAATGACGACGGTATCAACGATATTTACACTAAATGTATGAACAACTCTCCGTTGGAAGAAAGAGTTTATGGTACAAAAGCGTGGGGTCTCCGACCTTGCTTTTTACAGTTTATCGACTGTGAAAATGTTTTGCTTGAAGATATTACATTAAGAGAGTCACCTTTCTGGACAGTTCATCAGGTCTGGAGCAAAAATGTTGTTGTAAGAGGACTTACTCTTAAAAATCCGAGAAATTCACATAATACTGACAGTATTAATATCGAAGGCTGTGATACAGTTTTGGTTGAAAACTGCCATATTTTGGGCGGAGGCGACGATATTTACACAATCAAATCAGGCAGAGGTCCCGATGGCTGGGCAGTTGCAAAGCCTTGCAAAAACGTTGTAATCAGATATTGTACTGCTCACAATGTTCAGGGCGGCGGTATTGCAATCGGCAGCGAAATGTCGGGCGGTGTTGAAAATATTTTAGCACACGACTGCCAGTTTGATGATATTTCATTCCCTGTTTCAATCAAGTCCAAAAAGGGCAGAGGCGGATACATTAAGAATGTGGAATATCACAATCTTAAGTGTAAGACAAGCAGATGGGGCGTACGCCTTACGCTTAAATATTCTGCGGACAACAGATTTCAGGGTAACGATTTAACTCAGCTTCCTGAAATTAAGAATATCTGGGTTGAAAACTTAGAATGTGAAGAAATGCGTGAGGAGTCAATTCTTTTAGACGGCGTTCCCGGCTGCGAAGTTTCAGACATCACGATTAAAGACTCAACCTTTAAAAATGCAGGACTTCCCGTAAGAATTGAACATATGAAAAATATAACACTTGAGAATGTATCGTTTTCATAAAAATAACGCGGCTTCGGGTCGCATACCATTGGGAAAAGTAAAGGTCACGGTGAAATTCACCGCGGCCTTTTGTTGTGTAAAGCAATCCTGTTTCTGTTTTGCAAACTGTTTGCAGCATATCAAAAATCAAAATTGCAGGTTTAAAATTCGCCAAAGGGTTGCGTTTGGGTGAAATTTATGTTATACTAAAATGAACATATATTTTTGAAAGGAATGGTTAGATGTCAGGACACAGTAAGTGGTCTAATATTAAACACAAAAAGGAAAAAAGTGATAGTCAGAAAGCGAAAATCTTTACCAAAATGGGCAGAGAAATTGCAGTAGCGGTAAAGCTTGGCGGTCCTGACCCCGATGCTAACTCCAGACTTAAAGATATTATCGCAAAGGCAAAGTCTATGAACGTGCCCAACGATAACATAGAAAGAAGTATTAAAAAGGCTGCCGGAGACGGCGATGCGAACAACTATGAGGATATCACATACGAAGGCTATGGTCCTTCAGGCGTTGCGGTTATTGTTGAAACTTTAACTGACAACCGTAACAGAACTGCATCTGATATGCGTCACTATTTTGATAAATTCGGCGGAAATTTGGGTCAGATGGGCTGCGTTAGTTTTATGTTTGACAAAAAAGGCATAATTATTATCGATAATGAAGAAGCAGGTCTTGACGAAGAAGAAGTTATGATGGATGCTTTAGATGCCGGTGCGGCTGACTTTGCAGCAGAGGAAAATTATTTTGAAATTCAAACAGAGCCTAACGATTTTTCAGCAGTTTTAAGTGCTCTGGAAGAAAAGGGCTATACATTTGCATCAGCTCAGGTTGAAAATGTTCCCCAGACAACCGTTAAGCTTGAAAAAGAAGAAGACATTATAAATATGAACAAGCTTATTGATATTTTGGAAGATAACGACGATGTTCAGAATATTTACCATAACTGGGAAGAGGATGATGAGTAGTTTAAATATTGTTTTAATCGAACCTCAAATTCCGCAGAATACAGGCAATATTGCAAGAACCTGTGCGGCAACCAACACAATACTTCACCTGGTTGAACCGATGGGCTTTAAAATCGATGACAAAAAGCTCAAACGTGCAGGGCTTGATTACTGGCACTTCCTGGATATCAGATACTACGAGTCTACAGAGGACTTTTTTGAAAAAAACAAAGGCGGCGAATTTTTCTACTTTACAACAAAGGCAGTTAACCGTCATTCTGATGTTAAGTATCCGGATAACGCTTATCTTGTTTTCGGAAGAGAAGATGCGGGTTTGAATGAAAAACTTCTTTATGATAACAAAGACCGCTGCGTGAGATTTCCGATGCAGAATGAGGCAAGAAGCCTTAATCTTTCAAATGCGGTTGCAATCGGGGTTTACGAGGTGTTAAGACAGTGGGATTATCCTACACTTTTAACAAAAGGGAGCTTAACCAAGTATTCCTGGGACGAATAATTTTAGGGAGGGGATATAAATGCAGATAGTAATTGTAACGGGTGTTTCGGGAGCAGGCAAAACGCAGGCACTTCGCTGCTTAGAGGACCTTGGTTTTTACTGCGTTGATAATCTGCCTCCTATGTTTATACCCAATTTTGCGGAAATTTGTGCAAAATCGGGAGGTAAGATTGACAAAGCGGCATTGGTTATTGATGTCCGCGGCGGCGATATGTTTGCGGATGTTGTAAAGGCAATAGAAGAAATAAAACGCTACAAGCCGAAAATCTTGTTTTTGGATGCTAACGATTCTGTTATAATCAAAAGATATAAAGAAACAAGGCGTGCTCATCCTTTGTCGGGCGACGGCAAAATTATAGACGGTATTGAAAAAGAACGTGAAATCTTAAGTGCTATAAGACAGAAGGCTACACATATTATTGATACGTCAACACTTTTAACAAAAGAACTGAAAGAAAAGATTATTGAAATCTTTGTTGACCGTGCAGAGTATAAGGGAATTGTTATAGATGTTATGTCTTTTGGATTTAAATATGGAATTCCCGAAGATGCCGACCTTGTGTTCGACGTGAGATTTTTGCCCAATCCTTTTTATGTTGAGGAACTTAAAGGACTTACAGGTATGGATAAGCCTGTCAGTGATTATGTAAAAAAATGGAAGCAGACGGGTGAGTTTACCCAAAAGCTTACAGATATGATTGACTTTTTAATTCCCTACTACATCGAAGAAGGCAAGGCACAGCTTGTTATTGCAATCGGTTGTACAGGCGGTAAGCATCGCTCGGTTACATTGGCTGAAGACCTTTATGAACACTTACAGAAATCAAATCTTAAAACTATAAAGCATCACAGAGATGCTTTCAAAAGATAATTTCTAAGGAGGGCTTAAGATGTCCTTTACCCTTAAAATTAAAAGAGAAATTTGCAAGAAATCCCCGCAAGACAGGCAAACGGCGGTTGCCGAGCTTCTGGGGATTATTTGTTTTGGAGCTTATATTAAAAACAACTCCCTTAACGTGAAAATAGAAAATGCATTTGTGGCAAAAAGGATTTTTTCTCTTGTAAAAGAATGTTTTGCGGTAACGCCTGTGATAAGAGCAAGCGAGAACGAAAAGAAAAATATTTACTTTGTGGAAATTGCCAAGGGTTATGAGGCAATTGACCTGTTGGCTGAGCTTGGGCTTGTGAAAAATTCTCATGAAATGAAGAATTTTGTTTCTTTCAGTATAAACGATGCCTTTGTTCCCGATGAAAATACCAAGCTTGCACTGCTCAGAGGGGCGTTTTTGCTTGCAGGGTCATGCGGGTCGCCGGAAAAAGGGTATCATCTGGAATTTGCCACAAATAAAGTAAGACTTTGCCGTGAACTTATCAGAATTTTAGACAGCTTTGAAATTTATGCCAAGCAAATTCAGCGCGGCTCAAATTATGTTGTCTATGTTAAAGATTCCGATAAAATTTCGGACTTTTTGGGCGGGATAGGTGCAGTAGGTGCAATGGAGGAGCTTCAGGACACGGTTATCGTTAAAGAAATCAAAAACAATATCAACCGAATTGCAAACTGCGAAGCGGCAAATCTTGAAAAAACTATGAATGTGGGTTTTAAGCAGGCAGACGCAATTGAAAAAATAAGAGATAATATCGGACTTGACTCCTTGGAAAGCTCACTTAAAGAAATCGCCCTTTTAAGACTTGAAAATAAATCAGCCTCATTAAAGGAACTCGGGGAAATGCTCTCAAAGCCCCTTTCAAAATCGGGAGTAAATCACAAACTGAAGAAACTGGAAGAAATTGCCGACAGTATAAAGGAGGTAAAGTGATGGCTTTTGTTCATTTACATGTGCATAGCGAGTACAGCCTTTTAGACGGGGCGTGCCGCATAAAAGACCTTGTTGACAAGGCGAAAGCTCTTGGGCAGAATGCCATTGCAATTACCGACCACGGAGCAATGTACGGAGCGGTTGATTTTTATAAATATGCGAAAAAAGAGGGAATAAAGCCTATTATCGGCTGTGAGGTTTACACCGCGGCACGAACGCTTTATGATAAAACTGCGGAGCTTGACTCGGATTACGGGCATTTGGTGTTACTCGCCAAAGATAACGAAGGATATAAAAACCTGATAAAACTTGTGTCAATAGGCTTTACTGACGGATTTTATTACAAGCCCCGAATTGATATGAATGTGTTAAGAGAGTATTCAAAAGGAATTATTGCACTTTCTGCGTGCCTGGCAGGCGATGTGCCTCAGAAACTTGTAAAAGATGATTACGAGGGAGCAAAGAAAAAAGCACTTGAATATCTTGATATTTTCGGCAAGGAAAATTATTTTATAGAGCTTCAAAATCACGGTCTTGAAGAACAACTTAAAATCAATCCGCTTTTATTAAAGCTTGCAGGTGAAATCGGTGTTGAAACAGTTGTGACAAATGACGTGCATTATATAAACAAAAAAGATGCCGAAGCACAGGATGTTTTGATGTGCATACAGATGAATAAGCTTGTTACCGACGAAACAAGAATAAAGCACGAAACAGATAATTTTTATTTAAAATCGGAAGATGAAATGAAAGAGCTTTTCCCAAAGCTCACAAAAAGCTTTGAAAATACGCAGAAAATTGCGGATTTGTGCAACGTTGAATTTGATTTTTCAAAAAGATTTCTGCCGGAGTTTCCGGTGCCGGCAGGCTATACCCCTGCAGAGTATTTAAGAGAAAAGTGCAGTGAGGGCTTAAAAGAACGCTACGGCGAAAATGCCGATGCAAAAGAGCGTCTTGATTACGAGCTTGGCGTAATTGAATCAATGGGCTTTGTGGATTATTTTTTAATTGTCTGGGATGTTATAAAATATGCAAAAGACAACGATATTCCCGTCGGACCGGGGAGAGGGTCTGCTGCGGGAAGTATTGTTTCGTACTGCCTGAAAATTACTGATATTGACCCGATTAAGTACAGCTTGTTCTTTGAGAGATTTTTAAACTCCGAGCGTGTAAGTATGCCGGATATTGATATGGACTTCTGCTATGAACGCCGTCAGGAGGTTTTGGACTACGTTACCGAAAAATATGGAGCAGACCGAGTTGCACAGATTATAACATTTGGTACAATGAAGGCAAGAAACGCAGTTCGCGACGTGGGGCGTGCGTTGGGGTATCCCTATGCAATGTGCGATGAGATTGCAAAAATGATACCCCGTGAAATGAATATCACCATTGAAAGCTCACTTCAGAAGAACAGAGAATTAAGAGAGCGTTATGAAGCCGACGAGGATACAAGAAAGCTTATCAACACCGCTATGGCTTTAGAGGGTATGCCTCGCCATGCGTCAACCCATGCGGCAGGCGTTGTTATTACCAAAGACCCTGTTTCAACCTATGTTCCTCTTTACAGAAACGGTGATTTGATTTCTACCCAATATACTATGACCACATTGGAAGAACTTGGACTTTTAAAAATGGACTTTTTGGGCTTAAGAACGCTTACTGTTATAAAACAGGCACTGAATTTGACAGGTGAAAATTTCGACATAAGCGAAATTGATTATTCAGACCCTAAAGTATATGAAATGATTGGAAATGGCGATACCGAGGGCGTATTTCAGCTTGAAAGTGCGGGAATGAAACGCTTTATGAGGGAATTAAAGCCAAAAAGCCTGGAAGATATTATTGCGGGAATTTCACTTTACCGCCCGGGACCTATGGACTCAATTCCCACATATATCGAAAATAAAAACAACCCTGAAAAGATAACATATCTTCACCCGTTGTTAAAACCAATTCTTGAAGTGACTTACGGCTGTATTGTATATCAGGAGCAGGTTATGGAGATTGTAAAGCAGCTGGCAGGTTTTTCAATGGGCGGAGCAGATATGGTACGCCGCGCAATGAGCAAGAAAAAGGCAGCTGAAATGGAACGGGCACGAAACGAATTTTTGTACGGGAAAAAAGACGAAGACGGAAACTATATTGTTGACGGCGCAATAAAACGCGGGATAGATGAAAGAGCGGCAAACGAGATAATCGACCATATTATGAGCTTTGCAAGCTATGCATTTAATAAATCACACGCGGCGGCATACGCTGTTGTTGCCTATCAGACGGCTTACTTAAAATGTCACTATCCGGTGGCATTTATGGCGGCTTTAATGTCAAGCTTTTTGGAAGACACCGATAAAATTACCGAGTACATCGAGCTTTGCAAGAAGATGGGTATGGAGGTTAAAAAGCCTGATGTTAACAAAAGCTTTTTGGAGTTTTCGGTTGAAGGAAAAAATATCAGGTTCGGTCTGGCGGCAGTTAAAAATGTTGGAAGAAACTTTGTAAAAGCTCTTACCGATGAAAGAGAACGGGGTGGCGAATTTGAAACCTTCAATCAGTTTACAGAGCGTATGCTGAAGTATGAAAGCTTTAACAAACGTGCGGTGGAAAGCCTTATTTTAAGCGGCTCTATGGACTGCTTTAACTTAAACCGCTCTCAGCTTATATTCATATACGAAAGACTTATTGATGCAAAAACCGACGATTTAAAGCGTGTATCGGAAAATCAGATGTCATTTTTTGCAGACGATAAACCCACCGAGGTTGTAATCCCGAAGCTTGACGAAATGGATTTGATGCTTCGCCTTTCCCATGAAAAGCAAACTCTTGGTATTTATATCTCAGGGCATCCGGTTGAGCGTTACAAGGAGCAATATAAGCCGCTTGTTAATTGCACAACTTTAGATATTAAAAAAAGTGCACTGGAGGAGGAGTCGGAGCGTAAAGACGGCGACGTGGTAGCTTTGGCGGGAATTGTTCAGTCCAGAAAAATAAAATACACAAAGAAAAACGAAGAAATGGCGTTTGTCACCTTAGAGGATAAGCTTGGCTCGGTTGAGCTTGTGGCATTCCCGAAGGTGTTCGGAGAGTTTAAGAAAAGTCTGGCAGAGGGCACTGTAATTGTTGCAAAAGGACGGCTTCAGGTTCGTGATGAGCAAGACAGTACGGTTATTTTAAATTATGTAACCGAGCTTAATTCGGCAGTTAAGCCAAGAAAACTTTATATCAGATTTGAAAAGGGTATGGAGCGTACCGAAGAAGAAATTTTAGCAGTTTTGGACGATTTTAAAGGCGATGTACCCGTTATGCTTTATTATGAAGAAACCAAGGTGACAAAGATGGCAAGACAGGACCATTTTGTGTACCTTTGCGACGGACTTATCAATCGGTTAGAGCAAATTGTTGGCGGTAGAAACGTAAAAATTACAGGAAATTCGTGATTTTTGGTGCATTTTGCCCTTGACAGAGTGGAAAAGTTATTATATAATAAGTAATAATACCCGGAGTATGCACTTTTGTATATTTTTCGATGGCATAATTAATTTTGTAAATAAACATAAAAAAGATGTAATTTTGTGAGGAGGAACTTTTAATGGCAATCGATTTTGTTGCTGGGGATATGAATGTCACCCAAATTAAAGTTGTTGGTTGCGGCGGCGGCGGAAACAATGCTGTTAACACAATGGTCAGCGCAGGCTTAAAAGGCGTTGAATTCATTGCAATCAATACAGATAAGCAGGCTTTACTTACTTCTGAGGCAGACGTTAAAATACAGATTGGTGAAAAGATTACAAAAGGTTTGGGCGCAGGCGCAAATCCTGAAATCGGTGCAAAGGCTGCCGAAGAAAGCATAGAAGAAATTCAGCAGGTATTAAAGGGCGCAGATATGGTGTTCGTTACCGCAGGTATGGGCGGCGGCACAGGTACCGGTTCTGCACCGGTTGTTGCAAAGCTCGCAAGAGAAATGGGCATTTTAACAGTTGGTGTTGTTACAAAGCCTTTCTCATTTGAAGGCCAGCTCAGAGCGAAAAATGCTGCATCGGGAATTGAAAACTTAAAAGACAGTGTTGATACACTTATTACAATTCCTAACGATAAGCTTTTTGAAATCGCTCAGAAAAATACACTTTTAACAGACGCATTTGCAGTAGCAAATGATATTTTAAGACAGGGTGTTCAGAGTATTTCCGATATCATCACAGGTCACGGCTTTATCAACCTTGACTTTGCTGACGTTAAGACCATTATGAAGAGCTCAGGCTACGCTCATATGGGTATCGGCAGAGCAAAGGGAGACAACAGAGCAGAAGAAGCAGCACTTGCTGCTATCAACAGCCCAATCCTCGAAACATCTATCGATGGTGCAAAGGGTGTGCTTCTCAAAATCAGCGGTGCAAGCCTTGGTATTCTGGAAGTTCGTCAGGCAGCAGAGCTTATTCAGCAATATGTTGACCCGGCAGCTAATATCATCTTTGGTGCTACAATTGATGAATCATTGGGAGATGAAATCGAAATCACTGTTATTGCAACAGGTTTTGATACCAAAAAAGGTCCTACTTTCACAGGATTTGGTAAAAAAGAAGGCGAAAATCAGCCATACGTTCGTCCTACAAACAGCTTGTTTGACACAATAAAGCAGGAAAACGCTGAAAGAGATGCAGCTAAATCCGAACCTGCTGAAAAGGATGACGAATACGAAATTCCGAATTTCCTTAAATGGAAAAAAGACTAATTTTTAAAGCTTTTTCCGATTCTGACTGCGGGCGGCAAGGCCGCCATCGGAAACGCGGTGGGAGTCGAAAAAATAAATAACTTTATAAAATCTATCTGCCAAAAATACTGCAAGAGGTTATCCTCTTGCAGTATTTTCTTGTATCAATTAAACAATTATAATGGGCAGCTGATGGCTGGTTAAAAATCGGTCTGTAGACAGAGGTGAGAAATACGCAGGCGGACTTAGTAATTTTTTGCGGTTGATTGCAGTTTATATAACCAAATGTGTAAAATTAAGAAAAAAATAAATCTTTAACCTTAATTTAACTTTCATGAGTTAATATTATCTAAACGCAGGTTATGCGAAAAAAATAAAGGAGCAGAAAGCTATGAACAAAAATTTAAGAAAACTATTAGCAATCGTCTTATGCCTTGCCTTGACATTGTCTGTGTCATCGCTTGCATTTGCCGAAGAAACAACAGGAACAATAACCGAAGGTATGCAAGCACCGCCTGAAATGCCAAACGGTGAAGCTCCGCCCGAAAGACCTGAAGGAGAAATGCCCGCTGATATGCCACAGATGCCCGAAGGCAGTACGGGCGGCGTAATGCAAGGCGGCGGCCGCGGTGATAAAAACAAAATGGGCGGAAACAAGTTTTCAGATGTTGCAGAAGATGCGTGGTATGCCGAATATGTAAACTTTGTTTCGATGAGAGGGATAATGAAAGGCAAAGATAACGCTTTCAGACCTCTTGACACAACAACCCGTGCAGAATATGTACTTGCACTTTATAACGCAGCGGGGGCACCCGGAATTTCAGAATATAGTTCATTTGCCGATGTGCCGACAGATGCTGAATATGCAAAAGCAGTTGCATGGGCAGAAGCGAACGGAATTGCATCAGGAACAGGTGACGGGGATTTTGACCCTGACGGCTCACTTACAAGAGAAATGGCTATGACATTCTTATACAGGGCATTGTCGGCACTCGGACTTACGGCAGATATTCCGCTTGACAGCACCATCTCAGACTTTTCAGATAATGACCAGGTTTCGGATTGGGCGTTGGATCCGATGAACACACTTGTGAATATGGGCGTAATCAGCGGAACAGATAAAGGTGAATTAGAACCTAAAGGCAGTCTTATTAATGCAGAAGTTGCTACAATGATTTACAGAGTTCTTGGCGGTGATAAAATGCAAAATGATATGCCAAACAATATGGAACAAGGCGGAGAACGAGCAAATAAAGGTGAAATTCCTGAAATGACCGAAGAAGAAAAAGCTGCAAGAACAGAGCGGATTACAACAGAGCTTTCCGCAAAACTTGAAGCCGGCGAAATTACTCAGGCAGAATACGATGATATGATGGCAAAAATCAAATCCGGCGATTTTATGATTGGCGGAATGGGCGGCAAAGGTATGAATGATATGCAGCCTCCCGCTAATGCCGAGATGTTGTAACCCTCACCCCAACAACAAAATAAAAGTCCCGTTCGACAAGCACTCAGTCACTTCGTGCCGGTTTGCGACCCTGGTCGCAATTACAAATTGCTGCCCTGCTTTGTCTAAAAATATGCCACCTGCTATATTTTATTAACGCGTCGCTTCCCTTACACAGGGGGGAGCCATAAAAACCGCATCATAAAGCCTTCCCTGTGCAAGGGAAGGTGTCACACGAAAGTGTGACGGAAGGGCTGTTTTTGAAAATCACTATTTAATCAGTATTTACTCAAGGAGAAGCCTTGCGTTAAATCAACCCATTTATGGATAGCAAGCAGCCGATGCGTGGGGCACGCCAATCAAAAAACGCATTTGTGCGTCGCCGCAAGTATTAGGGCTATGCCCGGGAAAGAAAAACCACCCGCTAAAACTATGCGGGTGGATATTTATTTGTGAATACAACAAAGTGCCGCGGCACCCGACTGCAATCTTTGATTGCGTTGTGAGAAAGCTAATGCCACAATCTGTTCCATTAAAGGACAAGTGATATCCCGATATGCGGCTGCTTTGCTCATTTTAATTTCCTTATTTTACAACCACGTTAACAAGCTTGTTTGGAACTGCAATAATTTTTACAATCTGCTTGCCCTCTGTAAGTGCTTTGATTTTATCGCTTTCTGTTGCGATTTTTTCAAGTTCTTCTTTTGAAGTGCCTGCAGGAATGCTTAATTTGTCCCTGATTTTGCCGTTGATTTGAACAACAATTTCAACCTCTGCATCAACTGTTTTTGCTTCGTCGTATGTTGGCCATGGTGTTTCTGCAATTGTTTTTCCAAAGCCTGAAATTTGCCACATTTCTTCTGTGATATGAGGAGCTGTGGGGTTTAAAAGCTGCAAGAAGGTTTTAAGCTCACCTTTGGTGATTTCTTTTTTCTTATAGAAATCATTGATAAGTGACATCAAAGCTGCGATTGCAGTATTGAACTTCATTTTTTCAATATCGTCAGATACCTTTTTGATTGTTTTGTGCATTGCACTTTCAAGGTCTGCAGAATATCCGTCGCAGTCATTTACAATGTCCAAAAGTCCCCAGACTCTTTCCATAAATTTGTGACAACCCTTAACACCCTGTTCGGACCACGGAGTTGCAAGGTCAAATGCACCGATAAACATTTCATAAGTTCTGAAAGTATCAGCACCGTAGTTTTCAACAATTTCGTCAGGATTTACAACGTTTCCTCTTGACTTCGACATTTTTTCGCCGTTGGCACCTAAAATCATACCATGGCTTGTACGCTTTGCATAAGGCTCTTTCGTGCTTACAACACCGATGTCATATAAGAATTTATGCCAAAATCTTGAATAAAGGAGATGGAGAGTTGTGTGTTCCATACCGCCGTTGTACCAGTCAACGGGCATCCAGTAATCCAAAAGCTCTTTAGATGCCAAAGCATCGTTGTTATCAGGGTCGATATATCTTAAGAAATACCAGCTTGAGCCTGCCCATTGAGGCATTGTATCTGTTTCTCTCTTTGCGGGAGCACCGCATTTCGGGCAGCGAGTGTTAACCCAGTCTGTCATTTTGGCAAGAGGTGACTGACCGTCATCTGTCGGTTCGTAATTCTCAACTTCGGGGAGAGTAAGCGGTAATTCGCTTTCGGGAATTGGCACGTATCCGCAGTGCTCGCAGTGAACAAGCGGAATTGGTTCACCCCAGTAACGCTGTCTTGAGAACACCCAGTCGCGGAGCTTGTAGTTAACCTTTTTCTTGCCAACGCCTTTTTCAGATAAGTGTTCAATCATTTTTGCAATTGCGTCTTTAACTCTTAAACCGTTCAAGAAGTCAGAATTCATCAAAACGCCGTCGCTTACATCTGTATACGCTTCTTTGTCAAGGTCGCACTCGTCGCCTGCAACAACTTGAATAATAGGAAGATTGAACTTTTTGGCAAATTCCCAGTCACGTGTATCGTGAGCAGGTACTGCCATAATAGCACCTGTTCCATAGGTCATTAAAACATAGTCCGAAATCCATACGGGGATTTCCTTGCCTGTTACCGGGTTAATTGCACGAATTCCCTTTATTTCAACGCCGGTCTTGTCTTTTGCAAGTTCAACACGTTCAAAATCAGACTTTTTGGCAGCGGTCTGCTGATAAGCAGCAACATCTGCCATATTTTCGATTTTATCGGCATATTTTTCAATAATCGGATGCTCGGGCGAAATAACCATATATGTAGCACCGAAAAGTGTATCAGCACGGGTAGTGTAAACTGTTAAGTTATCTCCTGTTGTAAGGGCAAAATCAATTTCAGCACCCTCAGACCTGCCAATCCAGTTTTTTTGCTGAATTTTAACTTTTTCAATATAGTCAAGGTCGTCTAAATCATCAATAAGTCTCTGAGCGTATTCTGTGATTTTAAGCATCCACTGACTTTTTAATTTTTGAACAACTTCGCCGCCGCAACGCTCGCAAACACCATTAACAACTTCTTCGTTTGCAAGACCGCATTTGCAGCTTGTGCACCAGTTAACAGGCATTTCCTGTTTGTATGCAAGACCTTTTTCAAAAAGTTTTAAGAAAATCCACTGAGTCCATTTAAAATAATTCGGATCGGTTGTGTTTACTTCTTTTGACCAGTCGAAAGAAAAACCAATGCTTTTAAGCTGACGCTTGAAGTTTGCAATATTGTCTGCAGTAACATCCTTGGGATGAACCTTGTTTTTAATGGCAAAGTTTTCGGTAGGAAGACCGAAAGCGTCCCATCCCATAGGATAAAGAACGTTGTAACCCTCCATACGTTTTTTTCTTGCTACGATATCAAGAGCAGTGTAGCTTCTGGGGTGACCAACATGAAGACCGTGACCTGACGGATAAGGAAATTCTACAAGACCGTAGAACTTGGGCTTTGAAAGGTCTGTTCCGGCTTTAAAGGTCTGGTTATCGTCCCAATGTTTTTGCCATTTTTTTTCAATTTCGCTAAATTTGTAATCCATTTATTTTTCAAATCCTTTCAGGAAATTTATTCTTCTGTCCATTCGGAAATATCAACAACTGTTGCATCAGACCACAGACGCTCCAGGCTGTAGAACATTCTTGAATCTTTCAAGAACAGGTGAACAACAACACCGTTATAGTCAAGCAAAATCCACGATGCACTGTCGTATCCTTCGATATGCATAGGCTTGATACCGTCTTTGTCAAGTTCAAATTCAATTTCGCCGGCAAGGGCTTTTAGCTGAGTTGTGCTGGAAGCACTTGCGATAACAAAATAGTCAGATAAAGCAGTCAGTTCTTCGATTTTTAACAAAGTAATATCCTGCGCTTTTTTCCTGTCTAAAGTTTTAACAATTTTTTCTGCTGTCGTTAAAATTTCCATGGTTACCTCCATAGTTAATAATTAAAAATCAAATTCCGCGATAAGCGGACAATGATCTGAAGATGTTAAAGCTTTTTCAGAAGTTAAAACATCAAATCTTAAAGCTTTTGGCACTTCAGAAAAACACCTTCATCATTTAAAAACGGATAATCGCGGTGAGTAAGGCAATCTGCGGTCACATCTGCGCCTGTTTCGTCTGCAATTCTGAAACAAGCTTCATTCTTTGCCGCAAAGGCTCATATCCGAAGCCGTGAGGATTGAAATTTCAGACATTATGACACTATATTTTCATAAGGAGCACTCCTTGGCTTTAATACTATCTATTTTAACATATTTAACTCATTCGGTCAATAAAAAATTCCTTGTTTTTATTGACGGATAGTGTATTTTTTTATTGGTTTTTACAAGATGGCAGATTGTAGAGTTAAGAGATGCTAAAACTGCCTTGTTCAAATCGGTTTTGGCAAGAATTTTTATCTCGTCAAGACCCGAAAATTCTCTTGAAGGCTCAATCATATCGGATAAAAATACGATTTTTTCGAGCTTTGTCATATTTTCTCTGCCGGTTGTGTGATAATAACAGGCGTTATAAACTTCTTTCGGAATGTCAAACAAACTGTTTGCAAGTTCTGCTCCCGCAATTGCGTGCATCATAGCCTTTGAGTCCCTGATGGAAGTGTCGATTTCAAGATTGCCTGTAATTTCGTTCATTTGCTCCAAGGTATGCTCTTTGGCGATATCATGAAGATAACCTGCCATTTCGGCGTAAAGCTCATTTTCGCCGTAGTGCTTCGCTAAATCCTTTGCAGTTTGTGCAACACCCGAGGTGTGAATAAATCTTTTCTCGGAAAGATTTGCTTTTACATATTCTTTAATTTCTGCTATATCGGTCATTTTATTCACCCACGGTATACAATCCGTTTTCCTTTATATAGTTTGCCACTTTTTCAGGTACAAGATGAGAAAAATCACGGTTTTCTCTTGCTGAGTTTCTAATCATTGTTGAAGAAATTTCAGGGGTTTTGATTTTTAAAACATAAGCACCTGTTAAAAGACAAATTTCTTCAAAAATCTTTTTGTTCTTTTCGTCTTTAAAAGAACCTTCGCGGTCAATTGCAATGAAATTAAAATTCTTCATAAGCTCATCGCTGCGGTACCACTTTTTTAAGGATAAAAACATATCGGCACCTGTTATGAAATAATACTCATTTTGAGGATTTTGGGCAGAAAGCAGCGTTAATGTATCGAAAGTATAATTCGTTTGTTTATTTAATTCAATATCCGATGCAGAAAACTTTACATCGTCGCAAATTAAGTTTACCATATTAAATCTGTGGGAAGCATCAACATTAACCTCGCCCTTATGGGGAGGATTTGATGCTACCACAAACAAAACTTTATCTATGATTTTACTGTCAATTGCCGCGTTTGCCATTTCAATATGCCCGTTGTGAATGGGGTTGAAAGTGCCGCCTAAGATACCGATTTTCATAAAATCTCCTTAGTAAATAAATTCAAATTCAAGCTCGTACATCCTGACCATATCGCCCTCTTTGATACCTTTGTCCTCCAAGGCTTTGATTACGCCGTTTTTACGGAGTGAATTCTGAAAGTAGCTTAAGGACTCATAATCATCTAAGTTACAGGTACCCAGAAGCTTTTTGATATATTCACCCTCAACCACATAAACGCCGTTGTCATTAACCACCGTAAACGGTGCTTCTTTTTCGTAGGTGTAAATCCTGGTTTCGGGTGCTTCAATTTCAAATTCAGGAATAGGAATATCCTTAAGGCAGCTGCCTGCGTGTAAAATAAGTTCTCTTACGCCGCTTTTTGTAGCTGCGGAAATTTCAAATAATTTGTAACCTCTTTTTGCGATTTCTTCCTTGAAATCATCATACATTTTTTGGTCTGTAATAATATCGGTTTTATTTGCCGCAACAATCTGAAGACGTGATTCCAAATCTGCGTTATAGCTTTTAAGCTCGTTGTTGATTGTGTCAAAATCTTCAATCGGATTTCTGCCTTCAATACCCGAAACGTCTACCACGTGGATTAAAAGTCTTGTTCTTTCAACATGACGCAAAAATTCGTGACCAAGTCCCAAGCCCTCGCTTGCACCTTCAATAAGTCCCGGAATGTCGGCAACAACAAAGCTTTCGCCGTCGCCTGCATTTACAACACCAAGGTTGGGAATAAGAGTAGTAAAGTGATAGTTTGCAATTTTGGGCTTTGCATCGCTTATTACAGAGAGAAGGGTTGATTTTCCAACATTGGGAAAGCCGACAAGCCCAACATCTGCCAGAAGCTTTAATTCAAGCTCAAGTTCTTTTTCTTCTCCTTCTAAACCAAGCTTTGCAAATTTGGGTGCCTGACGGGTTGCGGTTGCAAAATGGCAGTTACCCCAACCGCCGTTTCCGCCTTTTGCGGCAATAAATTCGCTGCCGACAGAATTAAGGTCGGCAATAATTCTGCCGTTTTCTTTTATAATTGTACCAACGGGAACTTTTATATAAAGATTTTCGCCGCTTTTTCCGTTACAACGGGCACTGCTTCCGTCTTTCCCGTGCTCTGCCACATATTTTTTCTTATATTTAAAATCAAGCAGGGTGGAAAGATTGTTGTCGGTAATAAAAATAACGCTGCCGCCTTTTCCGCCGTCGCCGCCATCGGGACCTCCTGCCGCAACATATTTTTCACGGTGGAATGACATACTGCCGTGCCCGCCGTTGCCTGCTTTGACATATATTTTCGCTTTATCTGTAAACATAGTTAATCACACCTTTCAAAGATGTTTAAGGGATGTTAAAAATCTCCAGACCACAAAATGTCTTAATTTTTATAAAAAGATGGCAATAAAATTAAAGTTAATACTTGTTGTAGAAAAATCTCATCTCTCGAGATTTTTCTTTTTATTAAAAGCCATTTTGTTACGAAAAAACTTCGCCTCTCAGCGTATCTATATACGCTTTCGGGTACCCAAACACCAAAGGAAGCCTTTGGTGTTTGCTCAGTTTTTCCGTTCTGAACATTTTTTCCTATCCCCACATAGGGTTTCTTATAAAAAACAAGCGCCGATATTATTATCGGCGCTGATTTCGTGTATTATTCTGCTGCGTAAACACTTACTTGCTTTCTTGTCTTGTCTTTTCTTTCAAACTTAACGTGTCCGTCAACAAGTGCAAAAAGTGTATCATCTCCGCCTCTCTTTACATTAAGACCGGGATGGATTTTTGTTCCTCTCTGTCTAACAAGAATGTTTCCTGCTAAAACAAACTGACCATCAGCTCTTTTAACACCAAGTCTCTTGGATTCGGAATCTCTGCCGTTTTTGGTACTTCCGACACCTTTCTTATGAGCCATTTATTGCACCTCCATTTTATGCAAAATTTAAAACTTTGATTATAAGTTGATTTTTTTGATTTCAACCTTTGTGTAAGGCTGTCTGTGACCCTGCTTTTTGTGGTAGCCCTTCTTAGGCTTGTACTTGTAAACGATAATTTTCTTATCTTTGCCGTGAGCAACAACTGTTGCATCAACAGAAGCACTTGCAGGATTAACACTGAAGTTTCCGTTGTCATCAGAAACTGCTAAAACTTCGTCAAACTTAATTGCTTCACCAATAGCAACATCTTTCTTTTCGATGAAAAGAACATCGCCTTCAGAAACCTTATACTGCTTGCCGCCTGTAACGATAATAGCGTACATAACGGTTCACCTCCCAATACAATAGACTCGCTGATACCAAAGGTAGCATATAGCGTTTAAAACCTTTATCACGCGGTTACCGTAGTATGATATCACTTTTTTTAAGGTTTGTCAATAGTTTTTTGCTAAAATAAAGCCTATTTGACAAATTTTTTTGCAGGTAGTATACTATTTTATCGGAAGGTGAGTAAATTGACAGGAGTTTTAATCAATACAATAGCAGTAATTTTGGGACCGATAATAGGTACTTTAATAAAGAAGCTTTTAAATGAAGATGTTAAAAAAGTCGTGATGGATGCGATGGGACTCGCTGTCCTTTGCGTGGGAATTACCGATGCGTTAAAAACCGAGAGCGTTTTGGGGTTGGTTTTAAGCCTTGCCATAGGCGGTGCGGTGGGAGCACTTTTGAAAATCCAGCACGGACTTGATAAAATGGGAGAGTATCTGCAAAACAAAGCAGGAAACGGTGACAATAAAATCGCCGAGGGATTTGTAAATGCAACGCTTATTACCTGCGTGGGTGCAATGGCAATCTACGGAAGTATACAGTCGGGGTTGGGAAACCATACAACGCTTTTGGTTAAAAGTGCAATGGACTTTGTTGTTACAATGACCCTTTCGGCAAGCCTCGGATGGGGTGCAGCGCTTTGCAGTATTCCGCTTTTTATTCTTCAGGGCGTGTTTGCACTCTTTGCGAGCTTTTTGGAGCCTGTTGCAACACCTGAATTTTTAAATCAGCTTTCAGGCATCGGCGGTGCGATTGTGATGGGAATAGGTATAAATCTTTTGGGACTTAAAAAAATTCCCGTGGCAAATCTTATCCCTGCAATATTGGGTGCAGTGTTTATGTTAATTTATTGATTAACAATTTTTTTGTATTTTAAAGGTGACATATTAAAGTGCTTCTTATATAGCCGGTAAAAGTTTGAGTAATTATGAAAACCTGCAGAGTATGAGGCTTCTTCGACAGAATACTTTTTTTGTATCAGCTCATTTACAAGCATAAGACGTTTTATGATTATATACTCCCATAAAGATATGCCGAGCGATTCTTTGAACAGATGTTCAAGGCGATATTTGCTTATAAACAGCTTTTCGGCGATTTTTGAGCAGTCTATATCGTCAGTATAATGTGAGCTTATATATTTGAGAGTTTCAGATACAATGGGATTTTCTTCAATATCTGAATAATCTGTTGCAGAGCCATAGGATGGTACATTACCAATCTGATATATCAGCTCAACGATTTTGCAGGTGCACATAATTTGGTTTTTATCACTTTTGTTTTGTGAATAAAAAAGAATTTCTTTCATTAAAGCATCAATGTTAAAACGGGTGACAATCTCTGATTGTATTACATTATTAAGACCTTTTTCACGATTTTCAAAAAAATCAAAAAAATCTGTGCTTTCGAAAGGAAAATTTTTCAAAACAGATTTGTTTATGCAAATAGATATTCTTTCGTGGGTGGTATTATCATCCACATTGCAGCAATGGATTTCGTTTGGGTTCATAATTACAACATCGCCGCTGGCAAGATTGTAATGCTTTCCTTCTATATTTATACTTCCGCTGCAATTGATAAAATAGGTAACAGTTAAATCTGTATCGTAGTGCAGGAGCGTGTTTTGTTTTGCTTTTAAATATATACCGCTACCGTGGTAAACGCTGTAATGAGAGTTTTTTTCCAACAATACTTTGGAATATTCCTTTTTCATAAGTGTCATCCCCTATAATAGCAATATTATACATCTGATAAGCAAAATTGTCAATTTCATATCTTATTTTTGTATATTATAATTGTATAAAAGGAGTTTGGTTGAGATGGTGAAATTTATAATATTGCGTCATGGATATAGTATGGGGAACAAGGAAAAAAGATTTTCAGGTCAGATGGATGTGCCCCTTGACAATGTGGGACACGCTCAGGCAGAATGTACTGCAAAATATATAAGCAGTAATTTTAAGGTTGACAGCGTTTATTCAAGTGATTTATCACGCGCGTATGAAACTGCATTGCCTGTAGCAAAGGAGTTTAATCTTTCTGTAAATAAAAGAACTGATTTGCGTGAAGTTGATGTTGGTAAATGGGAGGGCAAGCTTATTGAAGACGTGAAAAAAGAATTTCCCGAAAGCTTTGAGCTATATAGAACAAATCCGGGACTGTCAGCATTTGATGGCGGTGAAAGCTATGCAGATGTAATGGAAAGAGGAAGGAAAGCCTTTGCTGAAATAGCAAAGGAAAACGAAGGCAAAACAGTTGTCGTGGCAACACATGGCGGAGTTATACGCACACTTCGTGCAGCCTGGACAAATACGAGCCTTGAGGATATAAAAAATATTCCACATGTTCCCAACAGTTCAATAACAGTTGCAGAATATCAAGAGGGCGTAGTGAATTTTGTTACAATTGGTTATGACCAACATCTTGATGACAAAACAACAGAGGAAGGTGTAAAATAATGGAGTATTTATACCTTTTTGCTGCAATGCTTGCATCTGCTATGCTCAGCATAATGAGCTCAATGTTTGGAAGATATAACAAAACGACTAAAAATACATCCTATCTTTATTCTGCCATAGTTACATTTTCTGCTTTTGTAACATGGGGGAGTGTCTGCATTTACAATGCAGAAATACATATGGGAGTGCTGGTATACTCGCTTATTTACGGATTGTTTTATACGATAGCTATGCTTGGAATGTTTAAGGCATATCAGACCGGCTCAGTTTCTCTGACAGCTTTTGTAAAACAGCTTTCTTTAATTGCTGTAGCCCTTTGGGGATTTGTATTCTGGGATAATCCTATCACCTCTAATATTGCAATCGGGATACTTTTGATTGTTTGCGCGTTGTATTTTTGTTTCAAGCCTGATAAAAATAGAGCAAAAGTCAACGTATCAGTGAAATGGTTAATATTTGCCCTGATGCTTTTGGTGGGCAATGCAGGATGTTCAATAATCCAGAAATATCAGCAAATTGCATTTTCGGGAGAATTCGGGAATACACTTATGTTTTTCGGAACAACAGTTTCATTTGTTTTTTCCTCAATTCTTCATTTTAAAGGAAACAGTTGTAAAATAAGTGATATTTCAAAATCTGCCATTATTTTTCCGATAATCGGCGGAGTAAGCAGTGCTGCTCTCAATCTTTTGATTTTGCTTCTGATTTCATCACCGCTTTCGGAGAGTATAATTTTCCCCGGAATTGCGGTAGGCGGAATGGTAGTTACAACAATATTTTCAGTAATTGTATATAAAGAAAAGCTGCGTGCTGTTCAATGGTTGGGACTTTGCGTGGGCGTTGTGGCTCTTATTTTACTGAATTTGTAATATTTTAAGGAGAATATATATGATAAAATTAACTAAATGTAAAGATCGTGACTATACGATTTTAAATCTTTCAGACCCTCAGCTTACCGAGGCTAACTGGGGTTTGGTTGAGGCAGAACCCGAGGTTATAAGTAAGCACAAAATTTTTGTTCATACAGTAGATACGCTGGTTGAAAGGGTAAAGCCTGACCTTATTACAATCACAGGCGACCTTGCATACCCAAAAGATATGCGCTCTTACGATATGTACGCAGAATACTTCAGTAAATTCAAAATTCCCTGGACAGTTATATGGGGAAATCACGATAATCAGGTTGATTTAGAACCTATTGACGAAATGGTCAAGCGCCTTTCAAAATCAGAATATTTCTTCTTTGAGGCAGGTCCCAGAGAGCTTGGAAGCGGTAACTTTGTTATTGCCATCCAAGAAGAGAACAAAATCGTTGAGGGCATTGTTATGATGGATACCCACGATGCACTTTTCTATCTTCCCCACGAGGATACCGAGCAGACTATTGCAGATAAAGACATTGCAGACCTTATGCCAACCCACCGTGCGCAGATTGAAGCCTTTGAAAAAAGAGGATACACCGAGGCACAGACCCAGTGGATGAATCCAAGATTGAGCAAAAAGCAGGTTGAGTGGTTTTCCCGGCAGATTGAAATGTTGAAAAATCTGGGATGCAATGACACATCGCTTTTCATTCACGTTCCGATTTTCGCTTACTATACCGCATTTAATAAAGCCTTTAAAGCCGGACTCAATCCGAGGGATATAACAGTTGAGGAAAGCTACACAGGAAGTTGCTGGAATGAAGGCTACAAGGATTCCTTTGGCGTAAAGCATCACCCCTCCGATTTGCCATATCGTTCCTGCGGATGTCATCCTAAAGATGAGGGTATGTTTGATGCAATCAAAAAAGGCGGTACTACCAAAACTGTTCTTGCAGGTCATTGCCACGTTAATAACTTTTTTATAAATTACGAGGGAGTGCGTCTTGGCTTTTCGTTGAAAACAGGCCCGGGCTGCAGCTGGCGTCCATACTTAAACGGAGGTACAGTGCTTAAGATTGACACCAACGGCGTTAAAGATATATATCACGAATATGTTGATGTAACGGATATGAGATAGAAAAAAGTGGATGTAAATTTTTTACATCCACTTTTTACATCCCATTTTTATGAAGTTATCCAGTTTTCTTCTACATACAATTTTTTGTTCTTTTTTATGTCGGATTTATTGACCTTTCTGTATTCGGAGGGCGAAATGCCTCTTGTTTTTTTATACATTCTTGAAAAATATGAAACACTTTCAAATCCGCTTTCCATTGCTGCGTCGGTAACCGTTCCGCCTTCAAGCAAAATGTGCTCCGCTTTTTTGCAACGCAGCATATTTATACAGGAAAACACAGTTTCGCCCGTATATTTTTTAAACTCTCTTGTAAGATAAAACTTATTTATGCCAAGATGAGCCGCAACGTTCTCCAGCGTGATATTGTTTGCAAAGTTTTCGTTGATATACCAAAGTGCACTTTTGATATATCTGTCGGAGGTTTTTTCTCTGTCCTCAACTTTTTTTGAGGAATGCTTTTCGCATACGTCTATCAGCAGTGAGAGCATCGCACCTCTTAACCTTGCAGGAGAAATATCTCTGTATTCTTCAGTATAAAGCTCGGTTTCTCGTATCACATTCAAAAACTTATTTTTTGTATATTTATCCTCTGCCTTTATATTAAAGGTGTAATTCCCGAGAGCAATACCGTTCTGCAAACAAAAATCTTCGTCTACAATGATAAAATAGTAATCTATTCCGTGCTTGCTGAAAACGTGGTGAACTGCTTCCTGGTTTATTATAAACATATCTCCTTTTTTCATAGGATAGCTTTCACCGCTGTATATAAGCGTGCCCGAGCCTTCCGACACATAAATCATTTCGGGATTTTTGTGCCAGTTGCTTGTTACATCCTTTGAGTTTTTTAAAAACTTAATCTTAAACGGACATATATCGCTTAAATATGTTTCCGTATTATGATGTTCATACCTTATATTTTCCATTTTATTACCCCAAAAGTCAATATTGTGCAACAAAAGGTCAATATAAGTATTGATTTTGACCTTTTTTATATTATATAATGAAAATACAAATAAAACAATACTTTTTTAAAGAGGTGTTAAAAAATGTTTTTAAATTTAGAGTCAATGACAATTGAGCAAAAAATCGGTATGGTGCTTTGTGCAAGACGATTCCGCCAAGATGATGTTGAGTTTATCAAGGAGCTTATCAAAAAGCGGGCACTCGGCTGTATTCAGCTGCCCGCGAGATTTCCTGATATTGTTGAAGATATTTTATCTGTTGCAGATTATCCCATTATTGTAATCAACGATACCGAAACAGGATTTCCTACCACTAAGCTTCCGCCAATTCCGCTTATTTCACTTGCGGCAACAAATAAAAAGGAATATTATGAAGCTTATGCAAAAGCTATTGTAAGAGATGCAAAAAATGCAGGCTTTAATGGTTCATGGGGACCTGTTATCGACATTTTGCACGGCGACGGACCTTGCAGCGTTCACAGAAAATTTTCAGATGACCCTGTAAAGGTTGCAAAAACTGCAGAAATTATTGCAAAAGTTTTTAAAGACAATCACTATTTATCCTGCGGAAAGCATTTCCCCGGCGGCGGAAAAGGACTTCCTCTTGATACTCATATGACAGAGGGAATAAGCTGCTGTACTAAACAAGATTTGTTAGACTCAAATCTTATTCCTTACAAATATTTGTTGGAAAAAGGTCTTCTTCCGACAGCTATGGTGGGGCACACAGTTTATCCGAACATCGACCCCGATTATCCTGCATCGCTTTCAAAGAAGGTGCTTGATATCATAAGGGAAATCGGCTTTGACGGAGTTATGTTCACAGATTCCTTTGCTATGATGGGAATACTTCAGAAGTACGGCGAGGAAAATATCTATGGTATGGCGATAAACGCAGGAAATGACATTATACTGCCTAACTACCGCACACCTGTTAAAGATACCTACGATATGCTTATGAAGAATTTCAAAGACGGTGCATTTACTGTGGAACGTCTTGACGAAGCAGTTCGCCGTGTGTTAAAGGCTCAGGAATTTGTTGGTACAAAGCCTGAAAATCCTACAGAATTTACAAAAGAAGACGAAAAACTTCTTTATAGCATTGCCCGTGACTGCATCACCGCAGTTACCGACGAGGGAGTTTCAGCAAAGCTTGACGGCAACGATAAAGAAAGACTTTTTATTGTTACACAGGCACCTCATGTTATTGACGATTCGGGTGCAGAGGTAAGCTTTGGCAGATGGTACAATGAAAACAGGGTAGCGGAAAAAATAAAGAAAGAATTTCCTGAATCATCAATTGAATTTCTTCCCGAGTTTTCTCAGGCACACGACCATCAGAGGGTTTTGGTTGAAGCTACAAAGCACAAGGAAGTTGTTTTTGTTACGTATTGTAACACGGAGGCTTATCTTGGTACAGATTCGCTTACCCGCCGCACCGAATCGGTTTTAAATGCACTTATACATTCAGGTAAGGTGTCGGCAATTGTGCATTTCGGCAATCCCTTTGCCCTTAAAAATCTTTTCCCCACCAAGAGAAAAATTTTCGGCTATCACATTCCCGAATCGCAGGAATATGCAATTGACGTGCTTAAAGGAAATATTGAAGCAAAAGGAACACTTCCGTTTGATATTGACATTAAATAATAAAAGAGGGAGCTGTCTCAATAATCATTTTCTTTGTATAAATATTCAAAATCGTAGGGGCGGTTCACGAACCGCCCGCGGGGCATTCGTGAATGCCCCCTACAAGTGGAATAATTATACATAAGTTTAGATTATTGGGACAGCCCCTTTTAAAACATTTTCTTTATTACTTTATTTTTGCAGCGGCAACTGTGTTCTTCATCAGCATCGCAATTGTCATAGGACCGACACCGCCCGGTACGGGGGTAATTGCTGATGCGATATTCTTTACTTCTTCAAAATCAACATCGCCGCAAAGCTTACCGTTTTCATCTCGGTTCATTCCCACATCAATTACAACTGCACCTTCCTTTACCATATCAGCCTTTACGAATTTTGCAATTCCGACTGCGGCAACCAAAACATCGGCACGCTTTGTAACCTCTTTAAGGTCACGGGTTTTTGAGTGGCAGATGGTTACTGTTGCGTTACTGTGTAAAAGCAGCATTGCCTGAGGCTTGCCCACAATGTTACTTCTTCCGATGACCGCACATTCTTTGCCTGTTACATCAATCCCGCTTTCTTTGATTAGTTCCATAACGCCTGCAGGTGTGCAGGGAACGAAATCAAAATCGCCAATCATAATTTTACCAACATTTACAGGATGGAATGCATCAACGTCTTTTTTTGGGTCAATTGCGTTGATTACAGCCTTTTCGTCGATATGCTTGGGGAGGGGAAGCTGAACCAAAATTCCGTCAATATCAGCTTTTTTGTTAAGCATATCAATTATCTGTAAAATTTCTTCTTGGGTTGTATCCTCGGGAAGAGCATATTCTTCAGAATAAATTCCGATTTCAGCACAAGCCCTTTTCTTGTTGTCAACATAAACTCTTGATGCGGAATTGTTGCCTACAATCATAACTGCAAGACCGACTGACTTACCTTCTTCTTTTAGCTTTGTTACCTGAAGTTTTAACTCCTCTTTTATTCTTGCCGACACTTTTTTGCCGTCTATTATCTGTGCGTTCATTCTTCTTTTCTCCTTTTATAACACGCGGCTTTATAAGGCAATGTTTTTCAAAACCGATTAAATCAGCTCTGCCCGCCTTTAAAAGCGCTTTTTTTACAATTTCATAATTTTCGGGGCGACGATATTGTAAAAGTGCCCTTTGCATTTTCTTTTCTTCGTAGCTTTTTGGAACATAAACCTCTGTCATATCTCTGGGGTCAAGCCCTGTGTAGTACATACAGGTGGAAAGTGTTCCGGGGGTGGGATAAAAATCCTGAACCTGCTCGGGAGAGTAGCCTATATCCCTTAAATACTCTGCAAGCTTAATAGCGTCGTGGAGTGCAGAACCCGGGTGGCTCGACATTAAATATGGCACTAAAAACTGCTTTTTGCCCAAATTATCATTGATTGCTTTATATTTTTGTGCAAATCTTTTGTAAACCTCGAAAGAGGGCTTGCCCATATAGTACAAAACATCGTCAGAAACGTGTTCGGGAGCAACCTTCAGCTGACCGCTTATATGGTGCTCGCAAAGCTGCCTGAAAAATGTATCGTCACGGTCATAAATAAGATAATCGTATCTTATTCCCGAACGTACAAAGACTTTTTTCACTTTTGGAATATCGGCAAGCTTTCTTAAAAGCTCGGCATATTCTTTGTGGTCAATCTCCAAATTTTCGCAGGGTGCGGGGAAAAGACACTGACGCTTTGGGCAGCTGCCCTTTTCACCTTGCTTTTTGCAGGAGGGCTTTCTGAAATTGGCGGTGGGTCCGCCCACATCGTGGATATAGCCTTTAAAATCAGGGTCCCACACAAGCTTTTCTGCTTCTTTTATAAGGGATTTCTGACTTCTTGATGAAATAATTCTTCCCTGGTGAAAAGCCAAAGCACAAAAGGAACAGTTCCCGAAGCAGCCTCTCGATGAGGTGAGCGAAAATTTAACTTCTTCAATTGCAGGTATTCCGCCGTCTTTTTCGTACATTGGGTGATATGTGCCAACGTACGGCAGACTGTAAACCCTGTCCATTTCCTTTGTGGTAAGCGGTTTTGCAGGCTTATTCTGAACGACATACACATCAGCGTGGGGCTGAATTACAATATTTCCTGAAAAGGGGTCCTGGTTTTTATACTGAATCATAAAGCTTTCGGCATATTTTTTCTTGTCAGACTTAACTTCGTTGTAAGAATGGCAGGCAAAGCATTTTTCGGGAATTTTTTTACTCAAATAACAAGTGCCGTCAACATCGGTGATTTCGTCTATCGGTACGCCCGAGTTAAGCTTATCTGCAATTTCAACAATAGGGTTTTCACCCATACCATAAATTAAAATGTCAGCACCCGAATCAATTAAAACTGAGTGGCGTACTTTATCGTCCCAGTAATCATAGTGAGCAAATCTGCGGAGTGATGCCTCCAGTCCTCCGATGATTACGGGGATTTTTCCAAAAGCTTCTTTAACCCGGTTTGTGTAAACAATTGCAGGGCGGTCGGGACGAAAACCTGCTTTCCCTCCGGGAGAATAGTTATCATCATTTCTTTTCTTTTTGGCGGCGGTGTAGTGGCACACCATAGAGTCAATATTTCCCGTACTTATCAAAACTGCAAGACGGGGACGCCCAAGACGCATAAAATCCTCTTTTGAGTGCCAGTCGGGCTGAGCGATAATTCCCACAGTATAGCCTGCAGCCTCCAGCACTCTTGAAATTATGGCATGACCAAAAGACGGATGGTCAACATATGCATCCGCCGAAATAAGCACAAAATCGAGTTGTTCTATGCCGCGTTCAATCAGCTCTTCTTTAGTTGTAGGTAAAAATCTGTTATCCATAATTCTCTTTCAAAAAAACGGGCGGGCATTGAAACCCGCCCCTGCAAATTTTTAAATTATCTTGCAATCTTTCTGCATTCTAAATAAAATCTTTTTTCAAACGCTTCGCCCATTGAAAAGGTTTTTCTCGGGAGAGCACCATCTGTTCTTACACTCTTGAACAAATCACTCTTTTTTATTGAACTTAAGATAAATCCAATTGAATTTTCCTTTTTTGAAAGGTCAATCGTAACATCGTCGCCATGAATGTAGTCAACCTCTGCCTCAGGGTGATTTTTTACATAAGCATCCAAAAAGTTTTGCAAGCTTCCTACTGCAAGCTCAAAATCAGGCTGCTGTATGTAAACCGTTTTTGCATTACCGCTTATAACTATGTCAAAATTCTGACAGTCTGATTTTTCAAATGTTGCTGATGGATAGAATTTGAAAAATTCATTTACCATATTGTCTGCATCTACATTGAACACAATTCTGTGTATGGGTTCAAATTCCAATGATTTATCGTGAATGTTTACAACCTCAACCAAAGCGTATCTTGCAGGATGTGTCTTGATTTCTTCGGCTGAAAGATGTGCCTTAATCAAATTCCAGCACTCTTTTGCGGTTGCCAGGGAATGATTACCGTCGCCAACTGCAAACAAAAGTGTGTTGTCCTTGTCCTGTGCATTTTTAAGAGTCAAGAATGCGTCTGCAATTTCATCGGTGGGGGAAACCTTGTAGCCTTTAATATTTCCCGAGTCCATCATCAAATCAAAATCATAAACCTTTTCGCCTTTTTTGGCTGCCCCCAAAACAGTATTCTCAGGGTCATCAATCAAAAGCATAATGTGAGGAAGCTCTAAAGGGGCATTTTTTCTTATTTTAACTCTGGGAGGAATTCTTTCTTTAACTGTTCCCTCGGTTGCACGAACCAAAGCCTTTGAATGTTTTTCATAGTCATACATTTCAAGGTCGATTGCACCCACCAGACCATGACGGATTTTTCCGCCCGCAACAGTTCTTTCTACATAAATAAACGAATTGCTTATTTCTTCAAAAACTCCTGACTCCAAATAGCTTTTCATTGCGGAATTGATGCTTTCAATTCTTTTGTCGCCGTCTTTTTCATTTAAATAGATTTCAGGATAAACCATATTAAGCGTGCTTTTTTCATTGCCCACATTTTTTTCAACAGCGTTCCAGTAATCCGGCTGTGAAGTATATTGGTCACAGGCAACAACGCTCCATTTTGAAAAATCTTCTGCTTTCGGAATTAAAATATCACAGGGAATAAAACCTGTTTCTAAAAATTTGTTCATTTGAGTCCCTCTTAGTCTAAATAATCTTTAAGTTTTTTGCTTCTTGAAGGGTGACGCAGTTTTCTGAGTGCTTTTGCCTCAATCTGTCTTATTCTTTCACGGGTAACGTCGAATTCTTTACCCACTTCTTCCAAAGTTCTTGCTCTACCGTCGTCAAGACCGAAACGGAGTCTTAAAACCTTTTCTTCTCTGGGGGTAAGTGTTCCCAAAACGTTTGAAAGCTGCTCCTTTAACAAAATGAATGAAGCGGCATCTGCCGGAGGCGGAGCATCATCATCAGGGATAAAGTCGCCGAGATGACTGTCTTCTTCTTCGCCAATCGGAGTTTCAAGCGACACAGGTTCCTGTGCAACCTTCATAATTTCACGGACCTTTTCAACTGACATATTCATTTCTTTTGCAATTTCTTCAACCTGAGGCTCTCTGCCGTATTCCTGAATAAGCTGACGCTGGATACGCATAAGCTTGTTTATGGTTTCAACCATGTGTACGGGAATTCTGATTGTTCTTGCCTGGTCGGCAATAGCGCGGGTGATTGCTTGTCTTATCCACCAGGTAGCATAAGTGCTGAATTTGTAACCTTTTGTGTAGTCAAATTTTTCAACAGCCTTGATAAGACCAAGGTTACCCTCCTGAATTAAATCAAGGAATAGCATACCGCGGCCGACATATCTTTTTGCAATACTTACAACCAATCTGAGGTTAGCTTCGGCAAGACGCTGCTTTGCAGTTTCATCGCCTTTTAACATTCTTTCTGCAAGCTCGATTTCTTCTTCGGTAGTAAGAAGCGGTACTTTGCCGATTTCCTTTAAATACATTCTTACATGGTCTTCAACACTGACACCTTCGGGAATTGTAAGGTCGATTTCAACTTCTTCGATTTCATCTAACGGAATATCTTCATCTTTTTCCACTTCTAAATCTGCACCGATGATTTCGACACCCATAGTTTCCAAAGTTTCATAAACCTTTTCGATTTTTTCGTGGTCAAGCTCCACTTCTTCCAATGCGTCTGCAATCTCCTGGTAAGAAATTTTCCCGTTTTTCTTTCCTTTTTCCAGAAGATTTTTAATCACATTCTTTTTGTCTTCTGCCATAAGGGCTAATCCTCCTTGCGATTTCTTGCTGAAATCATTTCTTTCACTTTTTGCATATCGTGTGACTTTGCCAAGTTTTTAATTTCTATATCTCTTTTTAACTTATCCAGACTTTGTGACATTTGCACTGCCGCAAGTCTATGGTCGGGATAAGAATTTTTTATGCTTAAAATTTTTGCAATTCTGCTTGCGTGTTCCATATCAAACTGAGCAATCAGTTCGCTTTCAACAGGGTCAGACTTGCCTGACCGCATATCGCAGATTTTTTTGAAAAGCTCGTTTAAAAGTGTATCTGAAAATTCATATTCTGCGTATTTTACCGACAAATACTCAAAAGCTGGGTAGAAGTAAAACATTAAGTTTATAAGCTTTTCCTCGGTTTCGGTTAAAAGTGCGTTTTTACCGTCTTTAACAATGGTTTTCTGGCTTAAATCTCGCTTTATCGTTTCAAGCTCTTTTTTTTCCTCACGACGGACATAGGCTTTTCGCTTTTGTTTAATTTGAGCCATTACCGCATCAAAAGAAACGTCGCAGGAAGCGGCAATTTCTTTTGCATAAACTTCTTGCTCCATTTGTGAGTTAAGCTTTACAAGCTCACCGGCTGCTTCTTTTAAAAACTCAACCTTCTGGTCGGGTGCCGATAAGTCATATTTTGCCTTTAAATTTCCTATTTTATACAAAACGGGATTTTTTGCGCCGCTTATCGCCATTAAAAACGCATCTACACCGTTTTTCCTGCAAAATTCGTCAGGGTCTTTGGCACCAGGCAGCGATATAACCTTTGTTTTGATGTCATGACGGGATAATATCTCCATTCCGCGGTTTGCAGCCTTTATACCTGCTTCGTCGGAGTCATAGCAAAGCACAACCTCGTCTGCATATCTTTTTAATAAAAGAGCGTGCCCGTCGGTAAGCGATGTGCCCAAAGATGCCACTGCCGTATCAACCCCGTACTGATGGAGAGTTATAACGTCCATATATCCTTCAACCGTAACATAAGTTTTATTGGTAGATTTTTTCGCAAGATTTAAAGCGAAAAGGTTAGAGCTTTTGTCAAAAATCGGGGTATCCGAGGTGTTTAAGTATTTGGGTTTTGAATCGTCCAAAACTCTGCCGCCGAATGCGATTAAATTCCCTCTTATGTCGAAAATGGGGAACATAACCCGATTTCGAAATCTGTCATACGCAGAGCCTTTCTGGCTTTTTACAATCAGACCTGCATCCAGAGCTTCGTATTCGGAAAAGCCTTTGGACTTTAAGTGTTTAAAAAGCTTGTCCCAACTGTCGGGAGCGTAACCAAGCCCGAACTTTACAATCGTTTCTTTTGAAAGCCCGCGTGACGAAAAATATTCTCTTGCAACCTTTCCCTCGTCAGAGCCGAGCATAGTATAGAAAAATCTGCCCGCCTCTTTGTTTATTTCATAAAGTCTTTGCTTTCTTTTTGCAATTTTATCGTCATAATCGGAGTTTTCGGGGACTGCTACACCCACCTGCTCGCCGAGATACTTTACTGCCTCCAAAAAGCTGAGGTTTTCCATTTTCATAACAAAGTTGATTATTGTTCCGCCCTCACCGCAGCCAAAGCAGTGGTAGAGTTGTTTATCTGCCGAAACATGAAAAGAAGGGGTCTTTTCCCCGTGAAACGGGCAAAGCCCCACATATTCGCCTGAGCTTCTTTTCAGACGAACATACTTAGAAACAAAATCAACTATGTCGCATTTTTCAGTTATCTCCTGAATAATATGACTTGGAATTGCCAATGCGGCGTACCTCCGGAAAACCACTAAAAATTTTTCACCTTAGTTTTATTCCACACATCTTTTTAATTTCCTTTTTTTCAATTAAAAATAACAAAAACTGCGGAATTTGCCTAAGAGTCCTTCAGAACACCCGGGTAAATTCCGCAGTTTTTCAGTATATGCAAAAACCGTATTTCAAAATGAAAGTTTTGCTGCCGTAACGTTCGGCGTTTTTGGAAATCAAAACATTTTCGGGGATTTCATAGGGGGAAGTCCCTAAATTAAGTATGCAGGTAAGACTGCCCCGATTAAACCTGACAACATTTTCTTCTGACGAAAAATGAATGTCGCCGGTTTTTAAATCATCGTTTTTGTTTTTGATTGCCGAAATGCTTGCACAGAAATTATTAAGAAGTGAATTTTCTGTCTTTCCCCAATCAAAAAATCTTCTGTTAAAGGGGTCCTCAAAGCCTTGCATACCGATTTCGTCGCCATAATAAATGCTCGGGGCACCGGGCAAGGTAAACTCTAAGAAAATTGCGGCGTAAAGCCGTTCAACAGCTTTATAAAGCTTGTCTTCGGAGAGGGTATATTCCGCCTTTTGCTCTTTGGATAAACTGCTGTCAGCTTCGCCTAAAAGGGTTAAAATTCTTGGTGTATCGTGGGTTGAAAGCAAATTCATCACAGATTGCAGGACAGGCTTGGGATAGTTTTCCGAAATTGTCATAACAATGTTTTCAAAGCCTTTTATGCTGATATTGTTAAGCAAAAGGTTTATTATTGCGTTTTTGAAGGGGTAATTCATTACAGAATCAAGCTCAAAGCCTAAAAGATATTTTCTTCTGACTCCGTAGCTTTCTTTGTTTGAAGCATCCTCCCACACTTCACCCAAAACAATGGCATCGGGTTTGACCTGTTTTACCTTTTTTGTGAGTCTTTCGATAAATTCGTCGCCAAGCTCATCGGCAACATCAAGGCGGTAGCCGTCGGCACCTTTTTTAAGCCAATATTCAATAACGCTGTTTTCTTCCTCAATAATATAATTTATATAATCCTCGTTGGTTTTGTCAATTGCGGGCAGAGTTTCAATGCCCCACCAACTGTCATATTTTTCGGGATACTTTTCAAATTTATACCAATTTTTATATATAGAAGTTTCGTTTGTATAAGCACCTGTCCCAAAACGATTGTTTTTGTCGAAATAAATACTGTCGCTTCCGGTGTGTGAGAAAACACCGTCTAATATTATTTTCATTCCCATTTTGTGTGCCTCGGCACAAAGATTTTCAAAGTCTTTCACGCTTCCGAGCATAGGGTCGATTTTTTTATAATCGCAGGTATCGTAGCGATGGTTTGAATATGCTTTGAAAATGGGGTTTAAATATATAATGTTTGTTCCTAATGATTTCAAATAGGGGAGCTTTTCCTGAATTCCTTTTAAAGTTCCGCCGTAAAAATCGTTATTTAAAATCTCACCGTTTATCGGGCGGAATTCGGGGCATTCTCCTGTGTTTTGATGTATGGTGTAGGGACCTAATTTTTCGGATAAATCGTAAGAACCCGAAATATTAAATCTGTCGGGGAAAATTTGATAATATACTGCACCCTTTGACCAGTCGGGAGTGTCAAAATCTTTTTTGAAACATGTAAGCTGCCATTTTTCTCCGTCTTCTATATTTGTATCATTTGTGCCATACTTAAAAAGCCTGAAGGCTGAGCCGTTTGTTTTTATTTCAAAGTAATAAAAATAAAGTCCGATGTCTGAAATTGAAATTTTGCCGCCGAAAATTTCATAATCGCCAGGGCAATTTTTCTTTTTCAGCGGGAATGACTTGTAAAATCCGTCATCCGTTTCAAAAACAAGATAAACTTCGTTTGTTTCGCAAGACACAGGAATATATATATTAAATTCACAAGACTCACCTTCGTGCAGGCAGCCGAAAGGATTTTTATATTTTTTGTCTTTACTGTCAAATAAAATTCTCAAAATCTGTTTACCCCTTAAATTAAAATCTTTCCGCAGCAATAAATGCTGCGGAAAATTCGTTATAAAATTAATATTTTATATTCCAGATGTTGTCTGCATACTCCTTAACAGCCCTGTCTGCGGAGAAAATACCTGCTTTTGCAATGTTAACAAGTGACATATTTGTAAACTTTTCTTTGTCTTTGTAGGTTTCGGAAACACGCTCTTGTGCTTTAACATAAGAATCAAAGTCTGCGATTGTCATATAAGCATCTGCAACACCGAAACCGTTGGTTAAAAGTGACTTTGCAATATCGTCAAATCTTGCACCAAGAACGTTTGATGTGAGCATATCAAGCACTGCCTTTAATTCATAATTTGATGTGATGAAGTCAGTGGGTGAGTAGCCTCTCTGCCAGAGAGCTTCAACCTCGTGAGCCTTAAGACCGAATAAGAAGATGTTATCTTCTCCAACCTGCTCTGCGATTTCAACGTTAGCACCGTCTAAAGTACCAAGGGTAACTGCACCATTAATCATAAGCTTCATATTACCTGTACCTGATGCCTCTTTACCTGCAATTGAAATCTGTTCTGAAATATCTGCGGCAGGAATGATGATTTCTGCCAAAGATACCTTGTAATCTTCAATAAACACAACTTTTAATTTGTCGCGAACCTGAGGGTCTGCGTTGATTGTATTTGAAATCGCAACAATTAAGCGGATAATCTGCTTTGCCATAAAGTAACCTGATGATGCTTTAGCTGCAAAAACAAATGTTCTCGGAGGAATATCCAGGTTTGGATTTTCCTTGATTTTTCTATACATATGAAGAATTTGCAAAGCGTTTAAAAGCTGACGCTTGTATTCGTGAAGTCTTTTAATCTGAATATCGAAAATTGAATCGGGGTCAACATTTATGCCGTTGACTCTTGTGATATAATCCGCAAGCTGAACTTTTTTAATTCTCTTGATTTTCTGCAGATTTTCCAAGACTTCCTTGTTGCCGTGATGCTTCATAAGCTTTTCAAGGTCTGTTGAATCGGTCTTAAATCCGTCGCCGATGATACCTGAAAGGTATTCGGTAAGCTCGGGGTTTGACTGACAAAGCCATCTTCTGTACGCAATACCGTTGGTAACATTGGTAAATTTTTCTTTATCAACATTGTAGTAGTCTTTGAAAATACTGTTAACCAGAATATCGCTGTGAAGCTTTGACACGCCGTTAACCTTGTGACAGCACGCCAAGCACAGATTTGCCATTCTTACTTCGTTATTTGCAAGGATTGCCATATATTCAATTTTTGCAATGTCACCGGGATAAATTTTATTAAGATCGGCAACAAGCCTTCTGTTGATTTCAGCGACAATCTGATAAATTCTCGGGAGCTGCTCTTTGAACATATGCTCATTCCAACGCTCTAAAGCTTCGCTCATAACTGTGTGGTTGGTGTAGGTGAGAGTTTTCTGACATATTGCCCACGCGTCGTCCCAACCGTAGTTATAATCATCCATTAAAATTCTCATAAGCTCGGGAACACAGAGTGACGGGTGAGTATCATTAATGTGAACTGCAACCTTGTCGCCCAAATTGTCAAGCGTTCCATATTTTTTCATATGCTTTGAAACAATGTTCTGAAGTGATGCACAAACAAAGAAATACTGCTGCTTTACACGCAGAATTTTGCCGTCTATATGGTCATCGGCAGGGTAGAGAATTTTTGAAATAACCTCTGCCTTTGTGTTTTCTTCCAGAGCCTTTGCATAATCACCGCGTGAAAAAGCGGTCATATCAATTGATTTTGGAGATTTTGCACTCCACAAAACAAGCTTGTTAACTGCATTTGAGTTGTATCCGGAGATAAACATATCGTAAGGCACTGCTAAAACCGTACTGTAATCAACGTGCTCCGCATGATAGCCCGAATCGTCAAAATATTCGTTTACACGGCCGCCGAATTTAACTTCAACAGACTCGTCAGGTCGTGCCTGAAGCCATACTTCGCCGTCTTTCAGCCAGTCATCAGGGAATTCCATCTGCCATCCGTCAATAATTTTCTGCTTAAAAATACCGAATTCGTAGCGTATTGAAAATCCTGTTGCAGGTATGCCGCAAGTGGTAAGAGAGTCCATATAGCAGGAAGCAAGACGGCCCAATCCGCCGTTGCCGAGACCTGCATCAGGCTCCATTTCGTAAAGGTCGGCGATGTCTGTGCCAACGCTGCCTAATGCTTCTTTATAGTAGTCAATAAGTGACAGATTGTATAAGTTGTTTCTCAGTGAAGTGCCCACCAGAAATTCCATTGACATATAGTATGCCTGCTTACCTTCGTTTTCCGAAACTTCTTTGTTAAAGGCGATGTTTTTTTCAATTAAAATGTCACGAACGGTGAGGCAGACAGTTTTGTAAATCTGCTTTTTGGTTGCATTTTTCAGCTCGCAGCCGAATTCCAAAAGGCACCTTTCGTCTAAAGTTTTAAGTATTGCTTTTGATTCTTTTTTCATTAAAAATAATGTCCTTTCTAAATGCTTGTATAAATGTCCATATATTTGGCAGCAGAGGTTTTCCAACCAAGGTCAAGACCTGAGATTTTTTTCTTGATTGCCTTTAATTTTTTCTTATCGTATTTATAAAAATCTGCTGCACGGCTTACTGCACCGAGCATATCGTGTGCGTTGTAACCTTTGAATGTAAACCCTGAGCCTTCTAAGGTTTCGGGATTTATGGGCGGAACTGTGTCAACAAGACCGCCTGTTTCGCGGACAATGGGAATCGTGCCGTAACGCATTGCAATAAGCTGCGAAAGTCCGCATGGCTCGCTTTTTGAAGGCATAAGGAAAAAGTCTGCTCCTGCATAAATTTCCTTTGCCAAAGCTGATGAAAAAGTTATGTTCGCTGAAACCTTGTCAGGGTAAGTGTATGCTAAAAAGTTAAATAAGTCCTCATACTTTTTGTCTCCCGTTCCCAAAACCACAAGCTGAATTCCAAGGTTTACAAGCTCGTTTGAAACATATTCAACCAAATCAAGCCCCTTATGACCTACAAGCCTTGAAACCATTGCAACAACAGGGATTTCCGGGTTAACTTCGAGTCCGAGTTTTTCCTGCAGGTGCTTCTTACAAGTCTCTTTTCCCGAAAAATCGGATGGAGAAAACTTTTCTGCAATTATATCATCGTTTTTGGGGTTGTAAAGCACATCGTCAATGCCATTTACAACACCGGTGAGCTTATATGAGTTTTCTTTTAAAATGTTTTCAAGCCCGTGAGCAAAATATGCGTGGCAGATTTCGTGGGAATAGGTCTCTGAAACGGTTGTAACCTTGTCACATAAAACAATACCTGTTTTCAAAGCGTTTACGCAGTTATCAAAAGTTATAACATTTGTCCATTCGTCACCTACACCCAAAACCTCGGTTCTGAAATCAGGATTTGCTTTGCCCTGATATTCAATATTGTGAATTGTAAGCACGGTTTTAACGTTTCCGTAAAGTCCGTGAGATTGATAATGAGCCTTTAAAAACAACGGAATAAATCCTGTCTGCCAGTCGTTGCAGTGAATGATATCAGGTGCAAAATCCATTAGAGGGATTGCTTCCAGCACCGCTTTTGAGAAAAACGCAAAACGCTCGCCGTCGTTATAATATCCGTAGCCATCGGCTGCAAAATAATAATCGTTGTCAATGAAATAATAAATTAAATCTTCGCGTTTGTTTCTTCCTACACCTTTGTTTTTATGAACGGCTTTAAAAAGCCCTGCATAGACATTTCTCCAAGCAAGAGGAACCGAAAAACTTGCCACATATTCAATGTCAAGCTCCTTGTTGTTTTTGATTTTTCCGTAGTAAGGGAGTACGACGCACGCCTTTGTACCCTTGATTTTTGTAAGCTCAAGGGGGAGAGAGCCTGCAACGTCGCCAAGTCCTCCCGACTTTACATATGGCATGGCCTCACTTGCTGCATATAATATATTCATTTAAACACACCTTAGCCTTTATTTAGTCTTAATTTATGAAACTGTTGTTCCCTTAGGTATAATAAGGGGAATTTCGGGCGAACCCTTCAAAGATACATTATCCTCTATTTTTACATTTTTGTCAACTATAACATATTCAAGATGGGCACCTTTTCCGATTTTTGAGCCCTGCATTACAATACTGTTTTTAACAACCGCATCTTTTTTCAAGTGAACATCACGGAAAAAGATTGAGTTTTCGGCTTTGCCTATAAGGGTACAGCCGTCGGCGATAATACAGCCGTTAACAACAGAGTCTTTATGATAAAATGTAGGAGCCTCGTCGCGTACCTTTGTGTAAATGGGAGCACCTTTTGAGAAAATCTCGTCACGTACTTTTAAATCCATGAGCTTAAAGTTATTTTTAAAATAAGATTGAACGCTGTGATTTCTTAAAATTGTTTTTTCAAACTTGTAAACATTAAGATTAAGATTGCCTTTGTTGAATTCGTCCTGAAGATAATCTTTTTCAAAACTGAAGCGACCGCGTGAAACATAGTCTTCAATTGTCTGAATAAGCTTTTTACGCTCAATGACAAACATTCCCATTCCAACAAGCCAAGATGAATCAATAAGCTTGCCTATGGCAACATCAATAGCTTTGCCGCCGTTTTCTTTAACAAAAAAGTCGAAATCTGAGAACTTTTCATCACTTCCGGGATTTGCTGCGATAATCGTGATATCTGCACCTGATTTTTTATGATTTTCAATTACATCTTCAAAGTTTATGTTGCAAACTACCGTTGTATCACACATAATAACATATTTTTCTTTGTTTGCCTGAAGAAATGAAAGAGCATTTTCAAGAGCCTCTAAATTTCCTCTGTAAACGGTTGTAAAGCCTGTTGAAAATGGCGGAAGAATATAAACTCCCGAATTCTTTCTGTTCAAATCCCATTCGCTGCAGCTTCCTAAGTGGTCCATAAGCGACTGGTAGTTGTATTTTGTGATAATACCGATTGAGGTAAGACCTGAATTTGCCATATTGGAGAGCACAAAATCGACAAATCTGTATCTTCCGCCAAAAGGCATTGAGGCAACGGTTCTGCACTTGGTAAGCTCGCCCATGGGGGCATCGTATATATTTGAAAAAATAATACCTATTGAGTTCATAATTTAACCTCCTGACCTGAAACAGCGGCACCGTCGGGAACAACTTTGTTATGACCGATAACACTGATTTTTTTATCATTTGTACCCACAACGGCGTTTTCACCGATAATGCAGCTTTCGCCGATAATTGAATATTTAACCGATGCACCTTTTTTAATAATGGTGTTGGGCATAATAACGCTGTTTTCAACAACTGCGCCATCTTCAATTTCGCAGCCTACCGAAACAACGGAGTTGGAAGCCCTGCCCTTTATAACGCAGCCTTCGGATACAAAAGAGTTGTCAATTACTGCAGAGCTTGCAATAAAGCTTGAAGGCTTTGCATAGTTTCTTGCAAAAATTTTAAAATCCGGGTCTTTCAGCTGAATGGGAATTTCAGGGTCCAAAAGGTCCATATTCGCTTCCCATAAGCTTTCAATTGTGCCGACGTCTTTCCAGTAGCCCTCAAAAAGATAAGCATAAAGCTTTTTGCCGTCGCCCAAAAGCTTTGGAATAATATCTTTTCCGAAATCGTTTGAAGACTCGGGGTTTTTTTCGTCTGCAATTAAGTATTCTTTTAAAAGCTGCCAGTTAAAAATGTAAATACCCATAGATGCCTTGGTGCTTTTCGGATTTTTGGGTTTTTCTTCAAATTCGTAAATTGAGCCATCCTCGTTTAAGTTCATAATTCCGAACCTTGAAGCTTCACTTAAAGGTACATCGAATACTGCGATAGTACATTCTGAGCCTGTTTCTTTGTGATAGTCAAGCATTTTTGAATAGTCCATTTTATAAATGTGGTCGCCCGAAAGCACTATGACGTAGTCGGGGTCATAGCGGTCAACAAAATGGATATTCTGATAAATTGCATTGGCAGTTCCCTTGTACCATTCGCTTTTTTTGCTTTTTGCATAGGGCGGGAGCACGTGAACACCGCCAAAGCTTCTGTTAAGTCCCCAAGGTCTGCCGTTGCCGATGTAATCATTTAGCTCAAGAGGCTGGTACTGAGTCATAATTCCTACAGTATCAAGTCCTGAGTTTACGCAGTTTGACAAAGGAAAGTCAATAATTCTGTACTTACCTCCGAACGGAACAGCCGGTTTGGCAGTATGCTTGGTAAGTACGCCAAGCCTGCTTCCCTGACCGCCTGCCAAAAGCATTGCCACGCATTTTTTTCGCATTCCCTGCATATAAATTCCTCCTTAGCTTTTTAAAAGAAAAAAGTTTAATCGATTTTTTTGTAATAGACCGCACTCATTGGCGGAATTGTAAGACTGATTGAGTGCTCTGATCCGTGCATAGGTTCATTTTTCGATTTAACTGCTTTAAGAACGGTACCTGTACCGCCGTAAATCTTTTTGTCACTTGAAAAAACAGCCTTGTATGTTCCTTTGTAAGGCACTCCTATTTTATATTTTTTTCTTAAATTGGGGCAAAAATTCACAACTGCAATTATTTCTTCGCCTTTTTTGTCAATTCTTCTGAAAACAAGTACGCTTTGTGCATTGTCGTCAGGGACAATCCAGGAAAATCCGTTCCAATCTGACTCGTTTTCCCAAAGAGGGGAGTTTTCGAGGTAGAAATTATTCAAGTCCTTAACATATCGGTGCATTTTCTTGTGAGCGTCATAGCCGAGCAGCATCCAGTCCAGCTGTTGTGTGAAATTCCACTCAATAAACTGAGCAAATTCATTTCCCATAAAGCTGATTTTTTTACCCGGATGTGCCATCATATAGCCGTAAAAAGCACGAAGATTACTGAATTTTTCTTCATAATCTCCCGGCATTTTGTTAATCATTGAGCATTTTCCGTGAACAACCTCATCGTGAGAAAGCGGAAGTATGAAGTTTTCCGAAAAAGCATAAGTAAGTGAAAAAGTTACGTTGTTGTGCATACCTTTTCGGAAAAGCGGGTCTTTAGACATATAAGAAAGCATATCATTCATCCAGCCCATATTCCATTTGAAGTTAAAACCCAAACCTCCGTC
>CAZBJD010000003.1:0-43104 GCA_964492155.1 uncultured Eubacteriales bacterium | reverse complement strand
GGGCACACCTCGGGGGCTTTGTCGCCTGTGTGAATATGACCGCAGTTTAAGCACTTCCACTCAGTTTCGTTTTGTTTTTGGAAAACCTCGTTGTTTTCCACATCCTTTATAAGCCGGTTGTAGCGGTCAAGATGAGTTTTTTCAATTTCGCCCACCTCTTTAAAAAGTCTTGCGATGTTGTCAAAGCCCTCCTGCTTTGCCACATCTTCAAATTCTTTATACATTTCAGACCATTCAAAATCCTCGCCCGATGCCGCATCTTTCAAATTGTCAAGAGTCCCCGGCATTCCGCCTTTTAAAAGCTTAAACCACATTTTCGCATGGGCTTTTTCATTTTTTGCGGTTTCTTCAAAAATTTCAGCAATATGCTCATAACCATCTTCTCTTGCTTTTTCGGCATAATAATGATATTTTGTTCTTGCCTGTGATTCTCCCGAAAAGGCAGACATTAAGTTTGCCTCTGTTCTTGAGCCTTTTAATTCCATAAAAAAACCTCCTTTTTTTAGTATCTTAACCAAAAAAAGGAGATTTATTCTTATAGTTTAGCAAACAACTGTGCCGGGCTTGAAATTGCCGTCTAACGTTGTTGTAACAGATAAGATATCCTCATTGTCATCAACCGCTGAAAGTATCATACCCTTTGACTCAATACCCATAATTTTTCTGGGCTTAAGGTTTGCAATAATCAAAACATTTTTACCAACCAAATCCTCAGGCTTATAATACTTTTTAATGCCAGAAAGAATAATTCTTTCTTCGTTTCCGACTTTAAGCTTAAACTTCAAAAGCTTGTTAGCCTTGGGCACTTCCTCGCACTCTAAAACGCGGGCAACACGAAGGTCGCATTTTTCAAAATCGTCAAATTCGATTTCTTCTTTAAATGGCTCGAATTTTTCTTCGGGCTCATTATATTTTTCAAGGAATTTTTCGATTTCTTCCATTGTTTTTGCCTCATCAAGTCTTGCAAAAAGCGGTGTTGCTTCGTTTGTTACAGTTCCTGCTTTATATCCGCCGAATTCTTTAATGCTTTCAAATGTCATATCAGATGCGTTAATCTGCTGTGCGATTTTCTCGGCAGTTTCAGGCATAAATGGCTGAAGCAATACTGCCGCAATTCTGATTGACTCAATTAAGTTATAAAGAACTGTTCCCAGTCTTTCTTTGTTGCTTTCATCTTTTGCTAAGCTCCACGGAGTTGTTTCGTCGATATACTTATTGCTTCTCTTTAACAAATTCCAGATTTCAGCAATTGCATCACTTGTTTTATATTCTTCCATTTTGAGGGTGGCATTTTTAACGGTTTCCTTTGCCTGAGCAATAAGCTCGCCGTCAATTTCTTCTGCCTTTGACGGCGACTGCACAACACCGCCGAAATATTTATGAGTCATTGCAACGGTGCGGTTAACAAGGTTACCCAAAACATTTGCAAGCTCCGAATTGTATCTTGCGATAATATTTTCGTATGTGATGCTGCCGTCATTAGCGTAAGGCATTTCGGACAAAAGATAAAATCTTACTGCGTCTACACCAAAAAGTTCAACCAAATCATCTGCGTAAATAACGTTGCCCTTTGATTTGCTCATTTTATCGTTTCCAAACAAAAGCCACGGATGACCGAACACCTTTTTAGGAAGCGGCTGACCTAATGCCATAAGCATAATGGGCCAATAGATGGTGTGAAATCTTAAAATATCTTTTCCGATAATATGAACATCTGCAGGCCAGTTCTTTTTAAAGAGTTCAGACGGATTTTCATCATCATAGCCGAGTGCTGTAATATAGTTTGAAAGTGCGTCAATCCACACATAGATAACGTGACCTTTGTCAAACTCAACAGGAACGCCCCATGTAAATGAAGTTCTTGAAACGCAAAGGTCCTGAAGTCCCGGCTTTAAGAAATTATTAATCATTTCTCTTTTTCTTGATTCAGGCTGAATAAAATCAGGGTTTTGTTCGATGTATTCCATCAATCTGTCCTGATATTTGCTCATTTTAAAGAAATATGCTTCTTCTTTTGCAGGCTTTACTTCACGTCCGCAATCGGGGCATTTCCCGTCAACAAGCTGACTTTCGGTGTAGAAAGTTTCGCAGGGAACGCAGTACATACCCTCGTACTCGCCCTTGTAAATATCGCCCTGGTCGTAGAATTTTTTGAAAATCTTCTGAACCTGTTTTACGTGATAATCATCTGTTGTTCTGATAAACTTATCATAGCTTGTGTTCATCAAATCCCAGATAGCTTTGATTTCTCCTGCCACACCGTCGACATATTCTTTGGGCGAAATGCCTTCTTTCTCTGCGATTTCCTGAATTTTAATGCCGTGCTCGTCAGTACCTGTCAGGAAGTATACATCAAAGCCCTGTTGCTTTTTAAAGCGGGCGATTGCATCTGTTAAAACAATCTCGTAAGTGTTCCCGATGTGGGGCTTACGTGAAGTATACGCAATGGCAGTTGTTATATAAAATTTTTCTCCCATTTTCTCATATCCTTTCAAAAACTTACACCGTTGGCTTATATGAATCCTTAAGCGTTACGGTTAAGTTGAATATTTTTTTCTCGGCGGTGGATTTTTTATCCACCGTAAAATATCCGTTTCTCATAAACTGGAAGCTCTGTCCTTCTTCTGCATTTTCAAGGTCTTTGTCAATTTTGCAGTTTGTCAAAACCCTTAAAGAGTCGGGATTTAAGTTTTCGAGATAATCTTCCAAATCACCGGGATTTGATGTCATAAACAATTTGTCATACATATTAACCTGTGCGGTCAGGCAATTGTCGGCATCAACCCACTGAATTGTCCCCTTAACCTTTCTGCCGTCCGGAGAATTACCGCCTTTTGACGCAGGATCGTAAGTGCAGATAAGCTCTTTAACCTCTCCGTTTTCATCTTTGATAATTTCTTTAACTTTAACAAAGTATGCACCTTTAAGTCTTACCTCGTTGTCGGGTGTTAAACGCTTGTATCCCTTAACGGGAACTTCCATAAAGTCATCTTTTTCAATATAAATATTTTTTGAAAAAGAAATTGTTTTCTTTCCTGCTGCTTCATCATTGGGATTAATATCAACCTCAATCATTTCGCTCATATCTTCGGGATAATTATCAATTGTAACCTTTAAAGGCTCTAAAACCGCCATAGCACGGGGTGCTTTTAAGTTAAGATTTTCTCTTACACAATGCTCTAAAAGTGCATAATCAACAACGCTGAAAGCCTTTGCAACGCCGATTCTGTTTGCAAAATCAATCATAGCCTCGGCAGGATATCCCCTTCTTCTCATAGCTGAGATTGTTGACATTCTCGGGTCGTCCCACCCATCAACAATTCCGTCATCAACAAGCTTTTTGCACTTTCTTTTGCTTGTCAATGTGTTTGTAAGATTAAGTCTTGCAAACTCAATCTGCCTTGAGGGAACTTCAAACTCACATTCTTTTAAAACCCAGTCGTAAAGCGGTCTGTGGTCTTCAAATTCAAGTGAGCAAAGTGAATGTGTAACACCTTCTGCCGCATCTGAAATAGGATGTGCAAAGTCATACATCGGGTACACGCACCACTTATCTCCGGTTCTGTGATGAGTTGCTTTTAAAACTCTGTAAATAATGGGATCTCGCATATTAAGGTTGCCTGATGCCATATCAATTTTAGCACGAAGCACCTTTGAGCCTGTTTCAAACTCTCCCTTTGTCATTCTTTCGAACAAATCAAAATTTTCTTCGATTGAACGATTTCTGTATGGGCTCTCTTTTCCAGGCTCTTTTAAAGTTCCTCTGTACTCTCTCATTTCATCGGGAGTAAGATCGCACACAAATGCTTTTCCCTTTTTGATAAGCTTAATTGCACAATCATAAATAACCGGGAAATAGTCTGACGCATAATAAACATTATCCCATTCAAAACCAAGCCACTTGATATCTTCCATAATAGCGTCAACATACTCAGTATCTTCTTTGGTGGGATTTGTATCATCAAGTCTTAAATTGCATTTTCCTTTATATTTTTCGGCAGTTGAAAAGTCAATGTTTATCGCCTTAACATGTCCGATATGCAAATATCCGTTAGGCTCGGGAGGAAATCTTGTCTGAACTTTAGTATAAACGCCGTCCTCTAAATCCTTATCTATTGCATCATGAATAAAATTAGATGAAATATATTCTTCCATTGTTTATCTCCTTTTGGATTTTATAGTCCGAGAGCCTCTGCTGCTCTGCCAATTCTGTCTATTACCTTTTCTTTGCCGAGAAGCTTCATAATTGAGCAAAGGTCAGGTGATTTTGTCCTTCCTGTAACAGCAACTCTTATAACATTGCTTACATCGCCAACATGACCGGGATAGTTTTCTGGATTTGCTTTATACTCTTTTACTTCTCTTGCAAAGCCAACTTTTTCAGCCAAGTCTTTCATAGTTTCAAACCATACACTATTGTCGGCCGTGTCGTCATACATATCTTTGTAAAGGTCAAGGATTTTCTTTGCATCTTCTTTCGATACATTTTCAATTTCAGCATATTCACCGTCAAAAAGCTCGTCAAACATAAATGAGAAGCTTTCTCTTACCTGAGACCATTTTGCAATATCTTTTCTCGGTTTGTCGGGATTTCTGTCAAATCCGAACATCTGTATTGAGAATTCCTTATCACGGCTTAAAAGTTCGCAGAGTTCTTTATCAAAAATTTCTGCCCACTCTGTTGCTTTTTCATAAACTTCTTCAGCAGCCATTAAAGCGATTACATTTTTACAGATATCGTTAAGCTTTACCATATCAAAAAGTCCGCCCGAATTGCTCATTTTGTTCATTTCAAGTTTAAATTCAGACCAATGTGCCTTTTTGTTTGCACGCTTGAAATCCTCAAAATTATAGTTTGCAAGATTTAAAAGATATTCCATAACGCCGTCAACAGGGAATCCTTCTTCCGTATAGAAAGAAACTGCCGCTTCGGGGTCTTTTCTTTTTGAAATCTTTCTTTTTCCGCCTCCGTCTTCTTTCATAATGGGTGCGATGTGTGCATACTTGGGAGCCTTCAAGCCAAGACAGTAGAAAAGCTGCAAATGAATGGGAACGGATGAAATCCACTCGTCACCACGGATTACGTGAGTTGTACCCATTAAGTAATCGTCAACAACATGTGCAAAATGATATGTTGGGATTTTATCGGATTTCAAAACAACCACATCAACAATATTTTCCGGCATTTCAATTTTGCCTCTGATGTTATCTTTAAACGAAATCTTCTTATCCTCGCTGCCGGGTGACTTGAGTCTTAACACAAAAGGCATACCTTTTTTGATATTTTCCTCAATCTGCTCGTAAGTAAGATTTCTGCACTTTGCAAATTCACCGTAATACCCGGGGAGAAGCTTGTTTTCTTCCTGCTTTGCTCTGATATCGGAAATTTCTTCTTCTGTGCAGAAGCAAGGATAAGCAAGACCTTTTTTTATAAGTTCTTTTGCAAATGCACCATAAATGGGAGCACGCTTGCTCTGTGTATACGGACCGTAATTTCCTTTTTCTTCATCCTCGGCAACAACGCCTTCGTCAATCTTTACACCAAACTCAGACAAGCCTTCCAGAATTTTTTCAACGCCGTTTTCAACCTCGCGTTTTTTATCGGTATCTTCAATTCTTAAAATAAATTTTCCGCCGCTCTGATGAGCAGTTCTCTCTGAAATCAAAGCAGAAAAAAGGCCGCCAATATGCAAAAAACCTGTAGGCGACGGGGCAAAACGTGTAACCGCTGCACCTTCCGCCAAATCTCTTTTGGGATACATTGCCTCATAATCGGCAACAGTTTTATCAATTTCGGGAAGCAGAAGCTCTGCTAATTTTTCATAATTCATTAAGGTTCATCTCCCTTGCAAGACATAATTATAATAATCTTAATTTTACCATATTTTGCAGCGTTTGTCCACAATTTATGAAAAAAAACTCTTTACTTTTGCTATTTGATAACTTATAATTAAATTGCAAATACTACTTAAGAGGTTTTTATATGAAAAAAAGAAACAAACAAGTGTCTGTTTTAGCGATTTTAAGCATTGTTTCAAGCCTTTACGGACTGCTTCTGGTTGCAAGTGCCACATATTCTACCGGCTCTTGGGCAAATGTTATTGTTCAGTCTGCAGCAATTATTATGGGTATTGTCATAATGTTTGTTTTAAAGGCGCTTGACTATGAAATACTTCTGGAACTCAGCAAAATAATATATATAGTTTACAATGCTCTCCTTATTTTAGTTCTTATCATTGGTACGGGAAGATCCGAAACAGGCACAAACGGGTGGATTTCATTAGGTCCTGTCAACATTCAGCCCTCCGAGTTTGCAAAGATTGGTTTTATCATAACATTCGGTGCTCATCTGCATAAGGCAGGCGGAGAAATCAACAAAATAAAAAATCTGGCATTTTTAATGCTGCATTTGTGTGTTCCGCTCGGGCTGATACTCCTTCAGCCTGACTACGGAACTGCAATGGTGTTTATTTTTATCGCCGTAATTATGATGTTTATGGCAGGGGTAAAGATAAGATATTTCTTAATCGCAGGCAGTGTATTTCTGGCTGCAACGCCGCTTATCTGGATTTTTCTGGACGAATTTCAGAAAAACAGAATTCTGGTATTTTTAAATCCTGAGCTGAGTCCTGCAGGTGCAGGCTATAACGTAATTCAATCAAAGCTGGCGGTCGGTGCGGGACAGATGTTTGGAAAAGGACTTTTCAAAGGCTCTCAAATTCAGATGGATTTTCTTCCCGGAAAACACACCGATTTCATATTTGCAGTTGCAGGTGAAGAACTTGGATTTTTCGGTTGTATACTGATAATCGGCTTGCTTTGTTCAATTATTTTTATTCTTTTGAAAAATGCAGCGGAAGTCAAGAAAAATGCCGGCGGATATATTCTTGCCGGGATTGCTGCAATGCTTATTTTTCAATGCTTTGAAAACATCGGAATGAGTATAGGAATTATGCCTGTAACCGGTATTCCTCTTCCTTTTTTCAGCTACGGCGGTTCATCGGTGCTTACAACCTTTATTTCAATTGGCGTAGCAATGAGCATATTAAAAAGAAAAGATTACATCTAAAAAAACAGATTGTAAAAAACCATCAAGTTTTTTACAATCTGTTTTTGCATTTCTTTATATCAACAAATCATTCCCAATCGGCAGCACCTGTACCCAAATTTCCGATACTTAAAGCACCTGCACCTTAACAACGTTTGTTGTTCCCGATATGCCTACAGGAAGACCGCCTGTTAAAACTATCATATCATCTTTTTTCAAAAGTCTTGTTGTAATTGCTTTTCTCACACCTGAATCAAACATATCGTCCATAGTTTCCTGCATATCATTTTTAACAGGAACCACTCCCCAGGTCATTGCCGCCTGATGGTACGATTTTTCATCAACAATTACTGCTATTATAGGGCATGACGGTCTGAATTTTGAAAGCATTCTTGCAGTATGTCCCGTAGTTGTAACCGAAACGATAGCTGCCGCTCCCAAATCAATCGCCATAGTGCATGCCGCATGGCTTACCGCATCTGTGATAGACGTGTTCTTAATTTTCTGTTCAGCCCGAAATCTTTTTTTATAACTGATATTGCTTTCCGTCTTTTCGGCAATTTTAGCCATTGTTTTAACGCTTTCAACAGGAAATTCACCCGCAGCTGTTTCTCCTGAAAGCATAATTGCACTTGTTCCGTCATAAATCGCATTTGCAACGTCGGAAACCTCTGCTCTTGTGGGTCTTGGGTTATGCACCATTGACTCAAGCATCTGCGTTGCGGTAATTGCGGGCTTTCCTGCCTCATAACACTTCTTGATAAGGATTTTCTGAATAGCAGGAAGTCTTTCAAAAGGAATTTCCACACCCATATCGCCTCTGGCAATCATAATACCGTTTGAAGCAGCTAATATTTCGTCAATTTTTTCAACGCCCTCGTTGTTTTCGATTTTTGAAATCAGCTTGATATCTTTTCCGCCGTTATCATCAAGAAGCTCACGTACACATTTTACGTCATCGGCATTTCTCACAAAAGATGCGGCAATATAATCAACATCGCATTTAATTCCGAATAAAATATCTTCACGGTCACGCTCTGTCATATATGGCATATCAAGATTAATTCCGGGCAGGTTAATACTCTTCTTATTTGAAAGCCTTCCGCCGTTAATTACCTTGCAAACAACATCTTTTCCTTTAAATTCTTCAACTTCAAGCTCAATAAGTCCGTCGTCAATCAAAATGGTGTCGCCGCTTTTCAAAACCGTCGAAAGATTTTTGTGGCTAACGGTAACTTTTTCGTTATCTCCCTCAATCTCATCGCAAACAAGTGTAAATTTCTGTCCCTGCTGCAAAACAGCTGAATTATTCTTAAACATTCCTATTCTGATTTCGGGACCTTTTGTATCCAGCAAAATGGCAAGAGGGCATTTAAGTTTTTGTCTTACCTCTTTTACCATATTTATTCTTTTAAGTTGTTCCTCGTGAGTGCCGTGGGAAAAGTTTAGCCTTGCAACATTCATCCCCTGCTTTACCATTTGCTCAATAACTCCCGGGTTGTCGGTAGAAGGTCCTAATGTGCATATAATTTTTGTCTTAGCCATATCAATCATTCCTTTATTTTAACATAAATAAACCAAATTTACCACAATTTACAGTATAGCATAAGAATTTAAGCTTTTCAACCTATTTTACTTAAATTTAACAAAAAGAAGATGCTGCCTTCAAAAGGACATTTTAAGCGTATACAATCAGAGCAATAAGTTCAACATCTTCTTCGTTCTCATTTTTGATTGAATGACCTGTTCCTGCGGGAGTAACGGTAACATCGCCTGCATTTACTGTTACTTTAGTGCCGTTGTCATCATAAACCGCCGTACCCTTCATTATGTAGAAAAGCTCGCTGTCGTTTTCATGAATATGAAAACCAATTCCGCAGCCGGGCTTTAATACAATCTTTCCGAAAAGTCTGCCCTTGTTGTTAAGTTCTTCGGCAGTAACAAAATTTGTTACTTCAACCGTACCATCTCCGCCTCTCATATTTTCACGAAGCTCGGTATTAAAATCATTTGTTTTTTTAATCATAGTTTTATCTCCTTTTCAACATCAAAGTATTGTTTTTACTCCAAAAATAGTATATAATATAGTAAAAATTTTTTCAAGCACTTTTTACCAAAAACGGAGATAAAATTATGAATATGAATTTTTATGCACCGGTAAATATCATAACCGGCAAAAATTGTGTAACAAAAAACGCGGCTGTTTTTTCGTCATTCGGAAAAACCTGCCTTATTGTGACAGGCAAAAGCTCTGCCAAAAAATGCGGAGCTTTGGATGATGTTATATCTGCACTGGCAGCTGCTAAAATCAGTTACGGTATTTTTGATGAAATCGAGCAAAATCCATCTTATGCAACCTGCAAAAAAGCTGCAGAAAAAGCAAAAGAAATTAAAGCAGATTTCATAATAGGAATAGGCGGCGGCTCGCCCTTAGATGCCGCAAAAGCAGTAGCTGTGCTTGCCTCGGTAAGCGATATGTCTGCAGCCGCACTTTATTCCATGGAATGGGACTCAGAGCCTCTCCCTGTTATCGCAATAGGAACAACTGCAGGCACAGGAAGTGAGGTTACTCCTGTTTCTGTAATAACCACACCCGACGGTGTTAAAAAAAGCTTTAAAGCTCCGTCGGTATTTCCAAAGGTTGCTTTCGGCGATGCAAGCTACACAATGTCGCTTCCCACCGATTTTACACGCTCTACCGCTTTAGATGCATTAAGCCACTCAATTGAGGCATATTTTAACCGCACCTCAAATGAAATATGCAAAACCTTTGCACTTCGCGGAATTTCAATCCTGCTTGAAATGCTTGATAAAACTGCCAAATGCGATGCATCAGAGCTTACATTCCAAGACCGCGAAAAGCTTTACTGTGCTTCACTTTACGGCGGACTTGCCATAAGCGTTGCAGGAACATGCTTTCCGCACGCCCTTGGATATTTCCTTTCAGAGCAGTATAATGTTCCCCACGGAAACGCCTGTGCGATTTATCTTGAAGAATTTATTGACTATAACATCGCTGTTGTACCAAATGACGCAAATGAATTTTTCTGTTCCCTTCGCACAGACCGTGACACTCTTGTTAATTTAATCAAAGCAAACCTGCCCGACCTTGGAATAAAGCTTACAAAAGATAAAATTGATGCTCTCACCCCTCGCTTTGAAAATAATAAAAATTTCAATAAATGCTATGGTGAAATCGGCAAAGAATTTGCGGAAAATGTCCTAACGAAACTGTTTATGTAATGAGAAAGCCACGCTTGAAGCGTGGCTTTTATCAAATCTCAATTAACTTTGTTTCAATATCATCAAAAACTCTTCTGAATGAATCCTCCAACGGACCTTCTGCGATTACATAGTCAACATCGGTAAACTGTGCAAGCTTTGCAAAGCCCACTCTGCCGATTTTTGAACGGTCGCAAACGTAATACTTTTTCTCGGCATTTTTCATCATTGCCTGCTTTATGCCGCATTCCTGTTCGTTGCTTTCCAAAATTCCAACGCTTTCGGTTGTGCCTCTGCTTGAGAAAAACATTTTATTTGCAAAGTAGTTTGTTGCAATGTCATTTTGTGCAATACTTCCCACAAGTGACTGATTATTGCTCACATATCCGCCGATTGCAATAACATTTAAATTCTGCTGACCGGCAAGCTCGTTTACCACTCTGATTGAATTTGTAACGATTGTAACATTTTTCATATTTTTAAGCTCTTTTGCAATATAAAACGTCGTGGTTGATGCATCCAAAAACACAGTATCGCCTGACACAATGTGATTTACCGCTTCTTTTGCAAGCTTAATTTTTGACTCAACATTTATATTCTTTCTTTTTTCCAAAGAAAGCTCGTGATTTGAATCCACGACAGGCACCGCACCGCCATGAGTCCTTACCAGTGCCTCCTGTTTTTCAAGTTTTTCCAAATCACGTCTTACAGTTTCTTCTGTAACACCAAGCTCTGCACTCAGTTTTGTAACAAGCACGGCTCCGTCTTGTGCCAGAAGCTCCAATATCCTTTTCTGACGCTCTAATGCGAACAAAAAATCACCCCATAATTATCTTATCGACAGTTGCAGTTTTCGCACTTTCTTACGATTTTTACAATGCTGCCGTTTTTGATTCCCGCAGAGTTTGCATCATCTGTATCAATGTGCATTTCAACGTTAAAGTCATCTCTTACTCTTACCTGAACATCAAAAAACTTTGTAGGCTTAATACCTTCAACCATAACATCCACATAGTCGCCGTCTTTAATGTTATGACGTTCAGCGTATGCCGGTGTTAAGTGAATATGACGGTTTGCAATAATAACACCCTGTTTTAAATATACGCTGCCTTTAGGTCCTACAACAACAACTCTTTCAGACCCTTCAATCTGACCTGACGGACGAACAGGAGGACTTACTTTCAAAATAAAAGTATCGGTTCTTGAAATTTCAACCTGTGTGTCTTTCCTCACAGGTCCCAACACACGAACCTTTTCGATAGATTTAAGCGAAGGACCAACCAAAGTAACTGTTTCTTCAGAAGCATATTCTCTTCCCATAAGAGTTTTCTTTTTGGTAAGCTCATAGCCTTTACCAAACAAAACATCAAGATCTTCTCTCGAAAGATGAATGTGTCTTTGTGATACACCTACCTTGATTTCGCCGTTTAAATCCTTGTTATATTCGTTTATAACTCTTAAAACTGCATCTTCAATAATTTTTGTATCCATCAAAATCTTCCTTTATGCAATAGTGCTTTCCATATCAAAAAACTTAAGTATCTCATCGTGAGGATTTGCAATCACTTCACATCCGAATATTTCGCCCAAAGAGCTTGCGTTTTTATTTCCTGCTTCAATAGCAGATTTTACTGCAGAAACGCTGCCTGTGATTATAATTGTAACAAGCCTTCCGCCAAGTCTTTTTTCGGTGTGAACAAGTCGTACTTCAGAAGTCTTGAGCATTGCATCCAACCCTTCGATTGATGCAACCAGACCCTGAACCTCCAAAAGTCCGATTGACGCCTTGTTTGCAGGAGGCTCAACTTCCATACCCCTGAAGGATTTTGGAATTTTCTTGTTGTACTTATCTTTGTTGATATCCATAAGATAAGCCATATTTTCAGTATCCTCGTCGGGACGCGGTATTATATGAGATACAATATATTTACCCTTTTCCTTTGCGTAGTTAACACCTGCTTCAACTGCAGCTTTAACAGCAGCAACATCGCCCTCTATTTTAACAATCATTACCAACGGGGCAGGAACATCAGGAGAAATAGGTCTGTTTCTGTCAAAGGCTATAACCTTAACATCTGCGGCTTTTGCAGCAACATCGCCAACGCAAACTGCAGTTGTAAAGCTGTAAACCTCAATCATTCCCAAAGCTTTCATAACAAATTTATCCTTTCAGCAAAATCAAACAATGTGCAATCCGTCTACCATAACGCATCTTCTGCTTCTTGTAAATGAGTGAGCAGCAGTTAATCCCTCACCTGTAGGGCCTGCAATTGTAAAGGTCGTATAACCTTCGCCGCCTGCACCGATACCTGCGTATGACGGAGCATTTTTAACAAAAATTGTTGTTTCAACCGCTTTTGCAAATCTTGTAAGATGGTCAACATTTTTAGAGTGAATATGAGCTGTATGACGGTTTCCGTGTTCAGCTTTAACTGCCAGCTCGATAGCTTCGTCAATGTTATTTACTCTTACAATGGGAAGTATGGGCATCATAAGCTCTTCCTGAACGAAAGGATGGTTAAAATCAGTTTCGCAGATAATGAGTCTGGGATCTGCATCAATTCCGATTTCCTTTAAGAATTTAGAAGCATCTCTGCCTACAAATTTCTTGTTGATTGAGTATTTACCATCTTTCTCAACAAGAGCAACTTTAACAAGTTTATCTATATCTGCACCTTTAATCAGATATGCACCGTTTCCGGTCATTGAATTAATAAGTCTGTCTGCAACATTGTTAAATACAAAACATTCTTTTTCAGCGATACAGGGAAGATTATTGTCAAAGCTTGCACCTTTAACAATATCAGCACCTGCCTTTTCAACATCGGCGGTATCGTCAACAATAACAGGAGGATTACCTGCACCTGCACCGATTGCCTTTTTGCCTGATGACAAAAGAGCCTTAACAACACCCGGACCGCCTGTTGCAACAAGCATTCTTACAACAGGAGAAGCCATCATTTCATTTGATGATTCTCTGGTAGGCTTTGCAACTGATACAACTAAGTTTTCAGGACCGCCTGCCTCTAAAATTGCTCTGTTTACAAGGTCAACTGCATAGTTTGCAGTATCACATGCGTTTGGATGGGGATTGAATACAACTGCGTTTCCGCCTGCAATCATACCCATTGTATTACAAATAACAGTTTCTGACGGGTTTGTTGAAGGAGTAATGCTTCCGATAACACCGTAAGGTGCCATTTCAACAAGTGTGAGTCCCTCATCGCCTGTAATAACTTCCGGTCTTAAATCTTCAGTTCCGGGAGTTTTTTCAGCAACAAGCTGATGCTTGATAATTTTATCCGAAACCCTGCCCATCCCTGTTTCTTCAACACCTAAGACAGCCATATTTTCAGCTTCAGCCAAGGTCAGCTCCCTGATTTTAGCAATCATTTTTTCACGCTGAGCCACGCTGTAGCCCTTAAATTCTTTATAAGCCTTGTCAACTGCAGCGAGTGCTTCGCCCATTGTAGCAAAAACACCTTTAAGTTGTTTGCCTCTTACGATGCCGTTTTCGCTTTTTACGCTTGACACTACTTTTTCAACTATTTCCTGGATGTATTTTTCATTTAATTCCATTTGTTTAGCACCTCACATAAGATTTTATTCGTACCAATGGCTTAAAGCACGGTAGCCCAGATTTTTTCATCAGGACTGGGGATAACCGAGCTGTTTAAGAACATTCCCTTTTCGCCGATTTCCTGCTTTGCGTGTTCGATTGAAGCAGTAACTGCCGCAACCTCACCGGTAATTAACATATAAGATTTTCCGCACATTCCCCGTGCTAAGCGAAGTTCAATAAGCTGAACCTCTGCGGTTTTTGCTGCTATATCCGCCGCAACTATCATAGACGCTGCAGAATATGTTTCCATAACACCAAGTGCACTTGGATTTTCAATTTCGTTGGAACCGTAAATTGCGGGGAAAATCGACTCATCCGGATTGCCGAGCACAAAGCTGTCAATAAGCTCTTTTTCAAACTGCACTTTTGTTGCCTCAACTGCAGCCTTAACTGCACTTAAATCGCCTTTGATAATTACTATGTACTTACCCGGGCAAACCGTCTGTGCCTCTATAATATCAACAAGGGCGGTTTTAACCATTAAATCCGCTGCCTGAATACCTGTAGAAACTGTCTGGTATTCTGCCATACCGATTGCCTTACTCATATTGATTCACGCCCTTTCTAATTTGCTGAAATAATGATAAAGTTTTCATCTGCCTTGGCAACGATGCCTGAAATTGAAGCATGAATGTTTACCGAAAGTGCATTTTCTGCCGCCTTTGCTATAAGCTGACCTGCTTCAACCTTGTCGCCTTTTTTCACAACGGCTTTTGCAGGTGCACCGATATGCTGAGAAAGCTTTATTTTAACTTTATCTGTCTTTATAATTTCTTCATCTATGGGTGCAGCTCTGTTATACTTGGAAAGTCCGAGTCTGTTTTTCACCCTTGCCTTGGGAACCTGTCTTAACGCTCTTAAAGGATTAACTCCTTCAGATTTTACATTTTCCGGAGGCTTGATTCCGTTTGCTTTCAAGCCCGCTTTATACTCTGCAATAAGCGTTCTCGGGGACAATCCCTGCTGACACGCATACATTTCGCAAAGTCCGCAGCCTGAACAATACATTGTATCTAAAAACGGTTCTAATTTTCTTGTATCACCGCTTGTAGCCGCTCTCATAAACTCATGGGGCTTAATTGGGTGACCTAAAAGATGCCTCGAGCACAAATCAGTACACATTCTGCACTGACAGCATGCACTCATAGCTCTTTTCATATTGTGCTTGTTGTTTGAATTCTTTTTATTTATAATGTAATGGTCTTCCGGTAAAACCAGAATTGCATTTGTTGTCTTTGTTACAACATCACTTGTTGTTGCAAGCGTACCCGTCATGGGACCGCCGCAAATAAGTGCATAATCTTCTACTGTAAGCCCCTCGGCTTTTTTCAGAACTTCGTCAAAGGTTATACCGATGGGAGCCTTAACCGTAATAGGTTTTTCAATCTCGCCTGCCAGAGTAATATACTTATATGTAACAGGCTCTTTTTTTTCAATTGCCTTGTAAATGTTGAAAACTGTTTCAACGTTAAAAACTATTGCACCGACCGCTATCGGAATTTTACCCGGCGGCACAATTCTTTTTGTTGTTTCGTAAACAATCATAACTTCGTCACCTGCAGGATAAACCTCAGGAAGAAGTGAAAGTCTGATATTTTTGTATGCAGGAAGTGTATTGCGTACAGCCTGCAATGTGGTTTTGTAGGCTTCTTTGATTGCAATTACAATGTCATTTGCACCTAAAACTTCTGCAATAAGGCAAAGCGTGTCAAAAATTTCAACAGTATTTTTCTTCAAAACCTGTCTGTGAAGTTTTAAAAGCGGTTCGCATTCTGCACAGTTTAAAATAATTGTATCAGCCTTTTGGGAAAGCTTTGCATATGTAGGAAATCCGGCGCCGCCTGCACCCACTATTCCGTTGTCTTTTAGTATTGTGCTAAGTTCATCAAATGTCATAAAAGTCAACTTTCCTTTCGTAAAGCTTTAAAAAATCTTAAAGATTTGCTCCGTCGTCCACAATTCCGACGATTGCTGCATCAACAGGACTTGATGCCATATTGCAGCCAATTCTTGCCGCACTGCCTGTTGCAACCAAAACATATTCTCCGATACCTGCACCAACATTGTCAACTGCAATAATATTGCCGTTACCCGTCTTGTAAGCAGGTTCTATAATCATAAATTTGCTTCCAACCAAATTTTCATTTTTTCTTGTGGAAACAACGCTTCCTATTACCTTACCGATAATCATTTAAGTTACCTCCGTTATACTATCATCAGGGTCGCCGCGTTTTTACGCGGCAACCCATATATTTGACAGCTGATTATTTAAGTGACGGAAGAATTTTTTCAACATCACCATGAGGTCTTGGAATTACATGTGTAGCAATGATTTCACCAAGTCTCTGAGCACTTGCCTGACCTGCTTCAACAGCAGCTTTAACAGCTCCAACATCGCCGCGAACCATAACGCTTACCAAGCCTGATCCGATTCTTTCTGTGCCTAAAAGCTGAACATTTGCAGCTTTGAGCATTGCGTCAGCAGCTTCGATTGCAGCTACCAAACCTCTTGTTTCTACCATACCTAATGCTTCTAATGCCATCTTCTTTTCCTCCTTAACAGATTCAACTATAATATTTGTTTCTTTTTTAGCTTCTGCTTTTGGAGCAGCAGCTTTAGTTGTCTTTTTAGATGTTGCCATTTATCTCACCTCAGATTAGAATTTAGGGAGAATTTTTTCAACGTCTGCGTGCGGTCTTGGAATTACATGAACTGCAACCAATTCACCTAATCTCTGAGCACATGTTGAGCCGGCTTCTGTAGCAGCTTTAACAGCTCCAACATCGCCGCGAACCATAACACTTACAAGTCCTGATCCGATTTTTTCTGTGCCGATGAGTGTAACCTCAGCAGCTTTTACCATTGCGTCTGCTGCTTCAATTGCTGCAGTAAGACCTCTTGTTTCAATCATACCTAATGCTTCCATTGCCATGATTTATACCCTCCTAAAATTAATTATTTACTATTGCTATTTTAAGGCCTTCCATCTTAAGGTTTGTGATGTGAGCCTCGTTGATTTGCTCAAGCGGGAACTTGTGAGTAATAAGCTTATGCATCGGAAGACCGATACCCTTTGCTCTCTTTAAGAAATCGAATGTTGTAGCATAATCTCTTAAAGTGTAAACCCAAGAACCAACCGTTGTGATTTCCTTTGCACAAATGTCAAAGTGAGGATTGATTGTAGCGTCACCGCCGTTTATAAAGAATCCGAGCTCGCAAAGTCCGCCGCCGTTTCTTATAAACTTATAGATGTTTGCGTGAGCAACCGGTGAACCTGTGCACTGGAAAGCAAAATCAGCAAGATAACCGCCGAATTCATTTTCAACTGCACCTGCAAGTGCTTCAATACCCTTATGGTCTTTGAAGTTAACTGTGCCTGTTGCACCCATTTCTCTTGCAAAGTCAAGACGTTTCTGTTCACCGTCAACCGCAACAATGTTTTCAATACCCATTGTACGCAGGATTGCGATACAGATAAGTCCGATAGGACCGCAGCCCTGAACTACAACTCTTGAATTAAATCTTAAAATTCCTGTTGTTTTTGCACGTTCAACTGCGTGAATTAAAACTGCACAAGGTTCGATTAAAATTCTTGAGTCAAGGTCCAAATCACTTACGTTAAATACTGTTGAGCCGCCGCGAACTACTATGTAGTCTGCAAACCAACCGTTTAAGTGAATATCATCGTCGGGAAGAAGTCCGTAAACGTCTGCACCGCCAACGTTTTGCTTGTTCAAGTCAAACATTGTGATATCAGGGTTGTCTTTAAAAATCATACAGGTAACAACCTTGTCGCCTATGTTAAGAGGCTTGCCTGCGCTGTCCTTTTTAACGTTTTTGCCCATTTTCACAATCTCGCCTGTGCCCTCGTGACCGAGAACAAGAGGGATAAGACCAAAGGGATCGCGTTTAAATTCGTGCGCATCTGTTCCGCATACTCCGCAACCTTCAACTTTGACAAGAATATCGTCATCGCCAAGCTCAGGAATTGGGAACTCTTTAATTTCGTAATTTTCAAGCTTTGTAAGCATTGCAGCACGGCTTGTTTTCGGAATATCGCCGCTTGCAGCCTTCGCAGTCGGTACTGAGCCGCCCATTTCAGACAAGACCTGCTGAACTATTGCTTGAATTTTATCCTGATTTATGTCCATTTTAGCGCTCCTTTTTTCAGATTTTTGTACGGTTTTTATCCCTATAAAAGGAACATTAAAACCGCTGATTGCCATATCTTTGGCATCATAAATAATGAATTTATGTTCAAGGCTTGTAATCGCATTCATTTTAAACAACACAGCCTTTAAACTGTCGGCATTTTTAATTCCCGAAGCCTCAAGCCTTTTTATTTCATCCTGTGTGGCAAAGTATCCTCCGCACTCGATTAAGTAATAAATAAGCTCTTGTTTTTCTTCTTTAGGAATTTCTATTACCGAGCTTTCGGCACTCTTTGCAATTTCAAGTGCCTTCCGGTAAAGCCCGTTCACCTTTATACCTCCCCGAAAGCCTTGGCACCAAATCCTGCAAGATATGTATCCTGTTCTTCGCTGCCTCCGCTTACTCCGAGACCGCCTACGATTTTACCATTTTCATAAAGCGGTTCACCGCCGCCGAAAATAACAATTTTACCCTGATTGGTAAACTGTATACCGTAGAGTGACTCACCCGGCTGACTTAATTTCTTAAGCTCTGAGGTTGGCATTTTGAGTGCAACCACGGTGTATGCCTTGTTAAAAGCAACATCGTAGCTTGCTATGTATGAATCATCCATACACTCAACAAGCACCGGTCTTGCAGCTGAATTGGAAATTGCAACTACTGCTTTCACTCCAATACGTGCTGCCTCTTTTTCTACGATTAAAGCAAGCTTTTTAGCTTTCTCTAATGTCATTTCTCCTGAAGGTAATAAGGCTACATCTTTTATTGCAGCAGCTATCAAAGAAGAAATATTCTGTTCGTTCATCATAACTGCTCCTTTCAAAAAGTGTAATTATTTACCAAGCTGTTCCATTACTTTCTTTGTAATAGCAGCAACCAAATCAGCGTCGCTTCCTGCTGACTTATGACTGCCACAGTTGCCGCCGCAGCTTCCGCATGAGTGGCAGCTTGTTTTACCATTCTTAGCGTTAGGACAAAGGTCTGCAGGATGTTTACCTGTCATACCGAACTGTCTTCTGATTTCATAAAGTCTTTCAACCTGCGGAGGTGTCAATTCTTTTGGACCGCCGAGCATTCTTGCTTTGAAAAGAAGCTCTGCATAGAATTCCAATGATTCCATCTTGTGGTATGCTGAAAGTAAGCTGTCTGAATATGCAAGTGCACCGTGGTTTGCAAGAAGCACTGCATCATAATACTGCAGATACTTTTCAACTGCGTCCGGAATTTCCATTGTAGATGGTGTGCCATACTCAGCAATCGGAACGCAACCTAATGTAATAACTGCTTCAGGCATAATGGGCTGTGTAAGCGGAATACCTGCGATAGCAAAGCTTGTTGCGTATGTAGGATGAGCGTGCACAACACTCTTTACGTCAGGTCTCTGCTGATAAACTCTCATATGCATTTTGATTTCTGATGAAGGCTTGAAGTTTCCGTTTGCCTGAATAACATTACCATCTCTGTCAACCTTGCAGATGTATTCGGGTGTCATAAAGCCTTTGCTTACACCTGTAGGTGTGCACAAGAATTCATTGTCAGAAATTTTAACTGAAATGTTACCGTCATTAGCAGCAACCATGTTTCTGTCATAAATTCTCTTACCGATGTCACAAATTTGTTTTTTGATTTCAAATTCTGAAGTCATAATCTATTTCTCCTTTTCAATTTGTTTACTATTAATAATGCAGCAGTATTTTACTACAATATAATACTATCACTATTTCTTTGTTTTGTCAACAAAATTCTGTTATTTTTTTTATTTTTCTGTGGTTTTTTGTGGATTTAGATTTAATTTGACAAATAATCAGTCAATTCTTCTATCCCTTCACCTGTTTTTGAGCTTAAAAAGAAGATTTTCTTACATCCGGTAAGTTCAAGCCACTTTTTTGCTCTTGTTGGATTTGCTCCGTTTTTATCTATTTTTGTTACTATACCGATAACCTCTCTGTTAACAAGGCAGGTTATGTTCGGCGGGAAAAGCGAATATTCCTCTGTGGCACTTAAAAGCAGGCCCACCACATCCGCCTCATATGAGTAAAGTGCAAGTGCTCTTCCCAGATGTGCATTTTCTGCATATTCACCGGGAGTGTCGATAATAACATCGTGATAATTTATGTACTGGGTTTTGTGATACCTGACAGGTTGTTTCTTCAAAGCCTGTGTCAGCGATGTTTTTCCCGAACCTGTTCTTCCCATAAAAATTATTCTTTTCATGGTTTATCCCCCCAAATCAGGTTCTTGTGATTTCGCAGATTGTAAAGCCAAGCTTTTCTCTGCAGTAATCACAAATTGCGTTCATTGAAGCTTCAACCTCGGAAACTGTGCCTGTTACTATCAAAGTACCGCTGAATCTGTCAACAAACCCAAGTTCCGCACCTGATGCCTTGATGGCAAGGTCGCCTGCAATTATCGCAGTTTCACTTGGTGAAAGTGTTATAATTCCTATTGCTGATTTTGAGTATTCAACCGCAGGATCCAGACCGAGCTTTTTATATAAAATCTGATCCGGATTTGCAATAATGTGTGCAAGGGTTATCTGTTTGCCGGGGACAAGCTCTTGAACTATTCTCATCTTGTCCTGCATATTTAAATCCTGCATATTACCCTCCTATCTGAGCGTCCAGTCCGCAGCTTTGCACCGCTTCCAGAAGCTCCTGCATTTTTTCATTGCTCGGAGTTTTGATATCGGGAAGCTTATATTCCCGCCCAAGCCATTTATATTTATCTGTTCCAAAATTGTGATATGGAAGAAGATGTATTTCAGTTACGTTTTCAAGACTTTTTGCAAATTTTGCAATTTCGGTTATTTCCTCAACTGTATCATTAAAAGTAGGAATAACCGGAACTCTTATAATAAGCCTTTTTGCATTTCTTGCAATCTTTTTCGCATTTTCCAGAATTCTTTCGTTTGGCTGACCCGTAAAAAGTCTGTGTTTTTCGCTGTTGATATGCTTAATATCCATCAGATAAACATCTAAGTAAGGAAGCAATCTTTCAATCACCTCGTATTTTGCAAAGCCTGTAGACTCAATCGCAGTTGATATGCCATTGTATTTGGCAGCTTCTAAAAGAGCTGCCGCAAAGTCAGGCTGCAAAAGGCATTCTCCGCCCGAAAGTGTTAATCCGCCGCCTGAGCGTTTGAAATATCGGAAATCCTTTAAAACCTCATCCATAACCTCCGCAACTGTAACATCACGGCCTACAGTTTTAATTTTTCCGTCCATATTCATCTGCTCAATGTCATAGCTTTGAGATTCAGGATTGCAGCACCACTTACATCTGAGTGCACATCCTTTTAAAAACACGATACTGCGAATCCCGGGGCCATCGTGAACTGAAAATTTCTGAATATCGAATATTCTTCCTTTCACGTTGTAAAAATCTTTATTCATTAAAATCCACCCTGCTCGGTTCTGTTGATAATATCGTCCTGAAGTGATTTTGAAAGCGTTGTAAAGAGTGCAGAATATCCTGCAACGCGAACAACCAGACTCTTATACTTTTCAGGATTTTGCTGAGCATCCTTTAAAGTTTCACGGCTTACAACGTTAAACTGCATATGACTGCCCTTCTGGTCAAAGTATCCTCTGATAAGAGAAACAAAGCTTTCAAGACCTGCTCTTCCCTTTAACGCAGACGGATGAAACTTCATATTAAAGAGAGTTCCGTTTGATGCAATAAAGTGGTCAAGTCTTGATACAGAATTTGCCGCAGCAGTAGGACCGTTTATATCTTTTCCTGCACAAGGCGACACACCGTCTGCAACCGGAGTATGAGCAAGTCTGCCATCAGGTGTTGCACCTGTTTGTGCCCCGAGAGGTACATTGGCAGATACCGGATAAAGACCTGCCTGATATTTTCCGCCGCGCGGATTTTCATACTGCTGTAAAGGTCTTGTGTATGTATAAGCAACTTCACGTGCTAAAGCATCAACTTCTTCATTATCATTACCAAACTTCGGAAGTGCATCAATCATTTCCAAAAGCTTATCGTATTTTGCCTTCTTTTCTTCAGACACACCGCTTGCCGCAACTTTCTTGAAGATTTCGGCAATTTCGTCATTTGAAACATTTTTGCCCGATGCCGCAAGTTGTTTTACAATTTCAGTTGTAATCATAGTTGCCTGCTTTTCGTCAACGCTTCTGCCATAGTTATCAGAGAGTGCTTCTTTGTATTCTGCCAAAGTAACTTTCTTTTCTTCAAATACGAGCTTTTTGATTGCATAAAGTGCATCTGCCATATTTGCGATACCAAAGCCCTGCGGACCGGTGAAATTATAAATCGCTCCGCCCTCCTGCATTGACTTACCTCTGCCGATACAATCAGCAACCATTGATGACTGGAAGGGCAGCGGGCAACGGATGGCGTGTGCCATATCAATTGCATTGTCCGCATTAACCATAAGCTTAATCATATAATTCATCTGAGCCTTGTAAGCATCGAAAAATTCATCAAACGTCTTAAAGTTTTCAACGTTTCCTGTTTCAACACCAATTCTCTCGCCGTTATCCATACCATTTGAGAAAACAAGCTCAACAATCCTGCACATATTGAAGAACGCCGCATCGTGCCAACCGTCGGTTTTTCCTGCACATTGTGGCTCTACGCAACCGATAATATTGTAATCTCTTGCGTCTTCCATAGTAAGACCGCGGTTAATGAGTGCAGGCACAATAACCTCATCGTTATAGTACGCAGGAAGACCAACGCCTGTTCTTGTAAGCTCACCTGCTTTTAACATAAACTCGTGAGGAGTTCCGTTCCATACTCTTACAGAGAATGAGGGCTGCGGAAGAAGTACATGCATTGTAGCTTCAATTGACATAAACGAAAGCTCGTTTGTAGCATCTCTTCCGTCACGGGTCTGACCTCCTGCAATAAGGTTCTGGAACAAGCTATAGCCTGCAAAGCCTTCAGCCGATGCCGCATCTCTTACTTTTGTAAAGTCATTAAGCTTAACCCACACACAATCTATAAGCTCCTGAGCAAATTCTTTTGTGATTTTTCCGTTGTCGATGTCCGCTTTGAAATACGGATACATATATTGGTCAAATCGTCCCGGAGAAATTGAGTGTCCGCTTGATTCTGTCTGAATTAAAAGCTGAACAAACCAGAATGACTGACAAGCCTCATAGAACGATTTTGCTCCGTTTTCGGGAACGTTGGCACAGTTCTCGGAAATAGTAAGGAGTTCCTGCTTTCTTACAGGGTCTGCACAGTTTCCTGCCATCTGATATGCCAAATCCGAATATCTTTTTGCAAACGTAATTGCCGCTTCGCAGCTGATAATTACTGCTTCCAAAAACGCACTCTTTGATGCATAATCTGCCTCGGTAACATCGCACTTCGCAAGCTCTTTTTTCGCCTCTGCCATAATGCCCTTATAACCGATTTCAAGCACTTTTTTATAGTCAACCGTAACGTGACCTACACCATTGTAAAAATAGTTGCCCGGTGTAAAAATATTATGCTCAATTGCCTTCAAAGCCCCCGGCACCATATAAGAAGTTGCAAGATCGCTTGTTGTTTTGCCTTTCCAGTACTTATAAACCTCTTTTAAAGTTTCCTTTGTTTCGTCTGAAATATAAAACGGGTCGGCAGAACGTGTTGCAACTGTATCAAACTCATTTTCAAGCCATTCAAAGGAATACTCGGGAAATACCTGGCATCCTCTTGAAACCTTTGTTGCCGCACCTACAATCAATTCCTCATCGCGAATTGTAAGAGGAAGATTTTCACAGATATTTTTAAACGCTTTTGCACGTCTTAAAATTATCGGGTCGCCCTCTGTTTTCTTATAAGACTCGGTAAGAAGCACTGCACGATCAGCCTCAATCTCGGGCATTTTTACAAATAAATTGTCAATCAAACGGTCTATTCTCGGGCTTTTTTCAATCCCATCAAAGTCAAATCTTTTCATTTGGCTGCCTCCTTTATCATTAAATCGATAGTTTCTGCTATATCATCGGTATAAAATTTACAGATTTTTCTTATTGCGTGTTTTGAATTTTTAACTGCATAACTGTTTGAAGTGCTTTTCAAAAATTCAATATCGTTATCACTGTCGCCAAAAGCTGCACAATCCTCAGGCTCAAGCCCAAGACCATTCATCAGTTTTTTCAGTGCTATTCCCTTGTTGATACCCTCTTTGACAAACTCGCAAAGTGAATTGTCCTTGTAAACCATATCAAAGGGCAGTTTTGAAAGCGTGCGGTAATTTTTGTATAACACCAGCTTGAAGGTGCAATCCTTAATCTCCGAAACATCGGAAATTCTGACAGCGTGTCCATTATACTGTGCCTTTATCTTCCTTATAAAATAAGGATAATCGGATTTTACGTAAGTCATATACTTACCGTGAAGCACAAACTCGTCAAGTTCGTTTATAATTTTAAGGTCTTCCTTTGAAAAAGGACTTCCGTACAGACTTTTTCCGTTCTGAACAACCAAAGCCCCGTCAAGAGCTATGAAATATGTATCCTTTTCCAATCCTTCAAAAAGCCTTAAAAGCTCGCCGTAGGTTCTTCCCGATGCAATTGCAAAGTCGGTTCCCGACGCACCTGAGCTTTTCAAAGACTCAAAAATCCTGCTATTTAATTTTTGTTCCCCTTTTAAAAGGAGAGTTCCGTCTAAATCACTTGCAATTAGCTTCATATTAAACTACCTCGATAATAATACAACTATATTTTACACTACTTTCCACACAAAGTCAATAGCAAAACCACAAAAAATCCAACAAAACAAAGAAAAATAAAGAAAATATCATAATTTTCCCAAAAAATCAAATCCACATTCTGATAATAGTACAGATTTATTACGGTGTAATAACCTAAAATTACATATTTATAGTTTCTCTTTGCCTGTACTCAGTCGGTGACATACCTATCTTTTTGGAAAAAACCCGACTAAAATACAATTCATCGGCGTAACCGCAATTTAATGCAATTGTTTTTATTGCTTTGTCAGTAAATTTCAGCATTTTACAGGCATTTTTCAATCTGTAGTCATTTATTGCTTTAATAGGCGATATACCCGTGTGTTTTTTGTATAAAATTGAAAAGTAATTATGGTTAAGCCCCAAAATCTTTGCAAGCTTTGATACGTTAAAATCAGAATCGCTGAAACGCTGTTCAATTTCACGATTTGCACAAACAACATAACTTTTTTTATCGCTTTCTTCATTTATATTTTGTGAAAGCACCGAGAAAAGCTTATGCACTAAAGAAATACAATATATCTTTGCAGAAATAGTATTTTTATCAAAAAAATCATACATTTCATCAAAAATACCTTCAATATTATAACTGTTATCCAACTTAATATATGGATTTTCAGGAGTAATGCCAAGCAAATCCAGATATTTTTCAATTATCTCCCCCTCTGCCATTATCCATTTAATTGTCCAGGGAGAGTTTGTTTTGCAACGATATATTGCGTTACTGTTCGGGAAATTAACAAAAAAACCTGTTGCGGAAATCTCGGTGATTTTACTTCCGAGTTTAAGTTCTGCAACCCCCTCCTTTATATAGTAAATCAAATATCTTTCCTGCTCATAAGGGCCATAGCGATGCGAAATACTTCTGTAGCGTTTTCCGCAATAATAAAGCTTCAGCTCGTTTTCAAATCCGGTAAATACCTTTTCATCAAAAGTGTTCATTTTCTCACTCCTTTTACTCATATATTAGCACAAAAAAGAGAAAAAGTCCATATACATCTATAGTTTTTCTATTTAATACAGAGAAAAAACATATTATAATGTAGGTATAATCAATAAAAAGGAGAATATAAATGGATATTAAACAGCTTACTGATAAAGTAAAACAAATGGCTTATGACCTTGGTGCTGACATGGTTGGTATAGCACCCGTATCGCGTTTTGACGGACAGCCTCATATGCTTCATCCTAAAGCACATCTTCCCGAGGCAAAATCTGTTATATGTTTTGGTGTTCACCATCCTGATGCTTCTGTTGAATGGTGCGGAGAGCCTAACCCCAACTTCCCCGAAGCATTTCAGATTGGTATGATCCCTAAGCTCGACACAATGTGCTACCGCATAGCAAAAATGCTTGAAAAAGAGGGATATCCTACTATTGCTCAGCCATGTACTACATACTGGAGACACAGAAAATATAAAGATATTCCATACGAACATGCAGCAACCTTCAGCCATATGGCAGCATTTGTTGCTTGCGGATTAGGCGAATATGGCTACCATGGTATGGTAATGTCTCCCGAATATGGCCCAAGAGAAAGAATAATTTCAATCATTACTTCAGCAGAACTTATCCCCGACCCGCTTTATGACGGTGAGCCTCTTTGCGATCAGTGTAAAATGTGTGCGAGAAACTGCATAGGTCAGAATTACGATTTGGAAAAATTAAACGACCCCAAATTTATTGAATTTGAAATTGAAGGCAAAAAATTCCGCTATCCGAACATCAACCGCTGGCGTTGTTTTTACGGTGAGCAGGCTCACTTAGACACCACAAGACTTCCCGAGTTCATTGAAATGGATGAAGAAAAAATATACGAAGCTGTAAAAACCGTTCCGCGAGTTGCGAATAAAGGATATATGTGTAAATCCTTTAAATTCTGTATGAACAAGCAGAAGAGATATTGGGATAAGAGTTATTGTCCCGGTGCAAGAAGAAAGAAAGACAAGTCAAGCATATCAAAAGAAGAAATGCTTAACCGAATTATAAAAATGGCTGTTGCAAACGGGGCTGATCGTATGGCAATAGCACCGCTTTCTGATTTTGTTAATTTGAAAAATGTCTTTGAAGACGGCTTCAGAACAGATGAATTTTTTGAAAAATTCAATACAGTTATAACATTCGGACGTCTTGTTTATGATTATGACAGAAGTGTTCCCCTTGAAGAAAGAAATGCATTGCATATTGAAAGACCAACAACTGACAGAATGACATCTTGTCTTATTGACGTAACAAGGTATTTAGACGATTTGGGTTATGAAGCAATTCAGGACTGGACATATGTGGGCATATCAAATCACGATGCTGATTTTGAAGCAAAAATCAACGGTATATCAAAGCAGAACGCTGTAAATGCAGGTTGGGCCGAAGACGGGCAAAAAGTATACAGTGCTTCTGTAATCTGCAATATTGACTTCGCATCAGAAACAAGAATTTTAAATGACTGGAAACAGGATAACCTGCTTGAATTAGATATCGATATGCCGATTTTCAAAGATATCGAAATGGTCAGTGCAGGAAGTATTGACGGAATTACATATAAAGGAATGGATAAAATCAGAAAACTCTATCCTGATTGCAAGTCAATCATAGCCTTGGCGTGTGAAATTCCCGAAAGAACCGTCGAGCTTGCATGTAAGCAGGAAGCAGAAGACGGCGGACCATATGCTTATATGCACTATGAAATATTAAAAGAGTGCTTGTGGGCAGGTGAAGATTTGTGCAGCATGCTTAACAAGCAGGGATACTTTGCCGTAACTATGCCTGATTTAGAGCCTGATTCATATTTAACAATCGGCAAACTCGGAAGACATATGCCTGATATGCGTGCAAATGCACCTTATGCTGCAGCCGCAGGATTGGGAAGCATCGGAAAAAGCGGAATGTTGGTTCACCCCGACTGCGGTCCCCGTATGAGATATGTGTTTGTTTTAACAAATGCCGAGATAAAAGCAACAACCCCGGTAAAAGCAGATTTGTGCCCCGAGGATTGCACAGCTTGTGCTGCAGCTTGTCCTATGAGTGCACTTCTTACAGATAAGCTTGAAACTGTAGAAATAAGAGATGGTGAAAGCTATAAGGTAATGAAATGCGATGAAACACGCTGTATGTGGTCAAGATCTCTTGCAATGTGCGAGGGTGCAGGCTCGGCTCAGCTTGGTTGGAATTTACCCGATATGGAGGTTCCTGAAAAAATAACCGATGAAAAAATAAAGGAAGCCCTTGCCGCAAAAGATAAAGTTCAGACAATGTGCTACGGTAACCCCAACTTTACAGACATTATAATCGAAAGATGTATTCAGCAGTGCCCATTAGGCAAAAAGAATAAGCAGTAATACCAAATGTCAGCACAGGTTATTTCAAAATATCAAAAAGGGAATGTAAAAAACTCAAGTTTTTTACATTCCCTTTTGCTTTTATAATTTTTATAATGGCATTTTAGCACGTTTACAAGCATCCTCATGAAGAGAAGCCGCATCCTCAAACTCGTGATTCATATAAAGCTTATAAGCTTGCTTTATAAACGAATGGTGAGCTTCGCAGGTTAAAAGATTTTTATATGCACAAAGCTTTTTCTGCTCAGTAACTTCTCTGGGATCTCCCACAACTCTCCATTGAAATCTGTTTGACATCCATCCGATGTAATGCTTATACATCAATTCATCATCCTGAATTACATCAGAAATTTCTTTTATGTAGTCAAGCATTTTCTGCTTATCTTCGCCTTCAAACACAGTAACCTTTGTAAGAGGATAGTCAAATCTGTAAGGAATAACCTGCTCTATTGAAATACCGTCTTTGGTTACGTCAAGCATTGTCATATATCCATAAAACCACGGGCGGGTTACATCGACTTTACCGTCTGCAATGCCGCTTCCTGTCTGGAATACAAAATTACCCATACTGTAAACAATAGGCTTGCCGTTGTAATATTCATAACCCTGCGGGCAATGTGTGTGCATTGCAATAATCGCATCTGCACCGAATTCGATAATAAGTCTGTATCTTTCAACACAATCGGGTGACGGGATAGGATTTTCTTCATCTCCGCCATGGAAAACGATTACTACATAATCAGCCTTTTGCTTTTCTTCCTTAATTCTCTTGCAAAGTCTTAAGGCATTATATCCTGCAGAGCCTGCTTTATCTTTTTCCGCTATACCAAACTCGTTTTCGCAGATTGACATCATAGAAACCTTAATTCCGTCTTTTTCAACGATTTCGGCACTATATGCTTCTTCGATATTCTTTCCTGCACCTATGTATCTCATATTGTGTTCTTTGATAAGCTTTAATGTATCAATTGTTGCTTCCTCGCCGAAATCACCGATATGGTTGTTGGCAAGAGTTGTAATATCTGCCCCCAATTCTTCATAAAAGCAAATGTTTTCTGCAGATGAAATAAGATTGGGGCCTGACTTTGAAATCGGTTCATATTTGTCTTTATCACCCATAGGTTCTTCCATATTTACAACTCTGAAATCCGCCTCATCAAGATAGGGCTTAACCTCGCTTAACAATTCTTTTGATGTTTCATGTGTAAGCGGGGTTTCCAATCTTGAAAAATTGGCATCTCCCATAAATAAAATTTTCATACTGATTCACCTCGTAAATTGACTTTACTATATACTACCATATCTCATTAAAAAAAGCAAGATATTATTGACAAAATCCTTAAAAATCTGTATACTGTAGAAAGAGGTGTACTATGAAAAATACAAGTTATGAACCGCTTATTTTTTCGGGCTCAAAATGCTCGCTTAAAAGAAGCATTGAAAAAAATATAATAGGAATTTTTGAAAGCTATTGTTATAACGAACTTGACATCCCCGTTTTAAGTGCAGATTTGTCGGGCGTACGCTCTGATATTGCAACCGGTGCTGCAAAAGCATTTGCCGTCCAGCTCAAAGACTGTGTTTTACCCGAACGTGTATACTGTCAGGGAAATGTGTGCAGAAATACTTCTTATCTTGGCAGCGATGTGGGTGAAATTTCTTTGCTGGGTGTTGAGCTTGCAGGCGAAAACAATCCGAAAGCCGACGCAGAGGTTATCTCCGTTATGATTAACTCCCTTCTCGGAATAGGAATGACAGAATTTACAATCGGAATTTCAAACGCCGCTTTTTTAGGCGGTATTGCAAAAAGTCTTGAGCTTGACGCAAGTGAGTTAAAAGCGTTAATCAACGAAAACAATGCTGCAAAGATTGAAAATTATCTCAGCAAAAGCAGTGTGCCCGAAGATTACAAGGATTTGATAATGTCTGTTCCCACGCTTTTCGGCGACCTTAATATTTATGATGAAATCAACACTGAAATTTTAGGTGCCGATGCTAAAAACGCACTTGCAAACATCAAGAGAATTTACAAGCTTTTGTGCGACTATGATATGGAAAAATATATTTCGGTTGATTTGTCAATCGCAGACTATCCCGAATATTACACAGGTATGGTTTTCAAAGGCACTGTTAACAAAACCGAGGATTTTGCAGTTTGCGGCGGCGGCAGAAGCAATACTCTTTGCAAAGGCTTCGGAAGAAATATTCCAACCGTTGGCGGATATCTCGAAACAAGCAAAATCACAGAGCTTGTTTACTCAGACTCCGAAACAGATTCAAAGCTTTTACCAATCGCAGTTGTTGCATCTGACATTCCAAAGCTTGCATACAAAGTTTCTTTCGGTCTGCGTGCACAAGGACTTAAGGTTGAAGACTATGTTTCAGGCGCATCTATGGCAGAAGCTATAGAATATGGCGAAGAAAAAGGCATTACCGTTGTGATATGGGTAAATGAAGAAACCGCCGTAATGCGTAACTTAAAAACCGGAGAAATGAGCGAAACTTCATTGGATAAGCTTTTAAACGGCTGATTTTTTACAAAAATAATATAAAGGAGGTGCGGTAAAATTGGATAGTTTGATTGAAAAAGCTAAACAGGGTGATATGGCAGCCTTTGAACAGATTGTAATAAAGCATCAAAGCATAATTTACAACACAGCATTTAAAATCTGTTCAAATCAGGACGATGCTTACGATATAACTCAGGAAACCTTGCTCAAAATCTATAAAAACATCAAGTATTTTGAAGGCAAATCAAAGTTTACAACATGGATTTACAGAATTGTTACCAACACCGCACTTGATTATATTAAAAAGCACAGGAAGGGCAATGTATATTCTCTTAACGCCGAGATGGGCAACGAAGGAGATTCATATATTGAAAATATAAAGGATGACTCACCCACTCCACAGGAGCTTTTAGAGTCGGAAGAAACAAAAAAAATGGTGCATCAGGCACTTGACAAATTAAGTCCCAATCACAAGGCGGTTTTGGTGCTTCGTGACATTAACGGGCTTTCATACGACGAAATTGCAGAAGTCCTGATGTGCAGTACAGGCACTGTAAAATCAAGAATCAATCGTGCAAGAAACGCACTTTATGAAATTATTTCAAAAAATAAGGAACTTTTTTAAACCCGGTACGTCTTAAATTACGAAAACAAACTTTATTATATTGAAGGGAGGGCAAACAATGAGTAATTGCAGTAAGTATTCAGAGCTTATAAGTGCATATGCAGACGGCGAAGTTACCAGCGAGGAAAAAGCTTTGGCCGAAAAACACATTGCAGAATGTGAAAGCTGCAAACAAAAGCTTGATTTTATATTAAAAACCAAAGAAGTTTTTAATAACACTCCACCTATGCCCGTTCCCGAAACACTTCTTGCGGATTTCACAGAATTTAAGAAAAAAAACGAAGAACAGGAAAAAAAGGTTGTGCCTTTCTACAAGAACTATCGCGTATACACATCAATTGCAGCAGTGTTCGTATTCGCTTTTGTGCTTAAAAGCGGTCTCTGGCAGGATGATAAATATCTGCCCGAGCAGATAAATCAGGGCACATACAGTCAGCAAACTTTAACTGTGGCGGAGCAAAAATCTTCAGACGAGGCTGATAAGACTGAACCTGCCGCAACTTCCGATATCCCGTCTTCAGGCAGCAGTGCCAAGCAACAGGCTGATGTTAAAATTCAAAACCAACCTGTTCAGAATGTATCTAAACCTGTTGAAGTAAAAACTGAAACAACATCTTCAGATGTTGTAATCCCGTCGGACAATGCGGCTCTGCCCGAACCTGAGTCCGTACAAGAACAAAATACGCCCGCACCTGCGGCACAAACAGCGGTTTCTGACCAATCGGCAGAATATGTTGCCATCAATGCCGAAGACAACAAAAACGGCAGTGATAACGGAGCTGCATCAGGCGGCGGAGGAGGCTCGTCGGCATACTCACGTATGGCGGGCATTTCTGAACCTGTTCAGGGTAATTCTGTGCAGCAAGAACAAACAACTTTAAATGCCCAAATCTATGTATCAGAACAAGACTTAGAAAAAGCAAAGCAGCTTTTATCGGACAATTCGTATTTTTTCCATCAGGTGGAACAAAAGATGAACGACAACTTAATTCCGTTTGAGTCGAACTTCTTGCTTTTAGACGAAAGCAAGCCTCACAAAATAGAAGTTTTGGTTAAAAGCGAATAATTAAAAGCAAGCAACCCTCCTGTGTTTTATAACCGCAGGAGGGGTTTTTCATTTTGTAATTTGCATAAATGATAATTTATGATATAATATATGCAGTAGTCTTGCTTCGCAAACATTTTTACTTATGTTAACAGGAGGAATGCATTTATGGATAAAGAACGATTTCAAAAACAACTGGATTTTATTCTTGAAATAGATAAGGAAAAAGAAATTTTCAGGCAGACACATTTGAAAGGCTACAGCAGGCAGGAAAATGATGCAGAACATGCCTGGCATATGGCTGTAATGATATATCTTTTAAAAGAGTACGCCAACGAAGAATTTGATGTTGCCAAAGCAATGATGATGGCGTTGATACACGATATTGCAGAGATTGATGCAGGTGATACTTATGCCTATGATTATGAAAATCTCGAAACTCAGGAAGAAAGAGAAGAAAAGGCTGCTAACCGCATTTTCGGCATACTCCCCAATGAACAAAAAGAGGAGTTGATTGAGCTTTTTAAAGAGTTTAACGCCGTTAAAACACCGGAAGCAAAATTTGTACGTGTTATGGATAACTTTCAGCCGATATTGCTCAACGATTCCAACAACGGCGAGGATTGGAAAATACGTAAAATCAAAAAATCTCAGGTTGCAAACCGTCAAAAGACATCAAAAGACGGTTCGGAAGAAATCTGGGAATACACAAAAGCACTCATTGAAAATAATGTTAAAAAGGGCAATCTCATAAACGAATGATTTAAAAAAAGAACTGTGAAACAATGCGGTACAGTTCTTTTTTTATACAACAAGATTACAGAGAACTAAGGCTTCAAGTTTTGATTGCATTGTCGGGTCGGGGGCTTTTTTACAGGAAAGTTTACAGATAACTTGACAGATGTAAACCTTATGTGTTAAAATATGTAAATGTTATGTTTGTTATTCTTGAGGTGAAATGCAATAATGAAAAAACAAATTGAAAAACTCAAATCTGAAAAGAACGCTGTAATTCTTGCACACTATTACGCACCTGCCGAAGTGCAGGAAATTGCAGACTATATCGGCGACTCCTTTTATCTTGCAAAAATTGCAAAGCAAACTGAAGCCGATATTATCGTGTTTTGCGGCGTGTCCTTTATGGGAGAAAGTGCAAAGATACTCAACCCCGACAAGAAGGTACTTATGCCTGACCTTACTGCAGATTGCCCTATGGCACATATGGTAGCACCTGGCATCATTGATGAAATGCGTAAAAAGTATGATAATCTGGCAGTTGTTTGCTATGTTAATTCAACGGCAGAACTTAAATGCCAAAGCGATGTGTGTGTTACCTCCTCAAATGCAGTGAAGATTGTGAAATCACTGCCAAATAAAAACATATTTTTCATACCCGATGAAAATTTGGGGCGGTATGTGGCAGAGCAGGTGCCTGAAAAGAATGTTATACTGAATAACGGCTATTGCCCGCGTCACAAAGCCATCACCGCCAATCAGGTACTGCAGGAAAAACAAAAGCACCCTAACGCTCTTGTGCTTTCTCACCCCGAGTGCGTAAAAGAAGTTCTGGAGCTGTCGGACTATATCGGAAGTACCGCCGGCATCATCGATTATACAAGCCTTTCAAAAGAAAAGGAGTTTATTATCTGCACGGAGCACGGCGTATCATACAAATTAAACGAAAGCAACCCAAACAAAAGCTTTTATTTTGTGGAACCATGCCCTGTATGTGAAAATATGAAAAAGAACACCATAGACAAGGTGCTTAATGTTTTAAAAAGCGAAAACAACGAAGTAAAAATTGATGAAGAAACTCGGCTTAATGCCCTGCTTCCTCTTGACAGAATGTTGGAGTGTGCAAAATAAATGAACACAGACATATTAATTGTGGGATGCGGTGTTGCGGGACTGTACTGTGCACTTAACTTTCCCGAAAACAGAGATATTTTGATTGTAACAAAAAACAAAGCCCGAAAAAGCGACTCATATCTTGCTCAGGGCGGAATTTGTGTTTTAAAAGATGATGAGGATTACCATTCTTTTTTTGAAGATACAATGAAAGCGGGACATTACGAAAACAATCCCGATTCGGTGGATATTATGATTCGCTCGTCTCAGGGTGTTATAAAAGACCTTGTTTCCTTCGGTGTGCGTTTTGAAAAAAACGGCGAAGCGTTTACATATACAAAAGAAGGTGCACATTCAAAGGCGAGAATTCTTTTTCACGAAGATGAAACAGGCAAGGAAATTACATCTCATCTCTTAGAAGCAGCAAGAAATCGTAAAAATATTACCCTTATAGAAAACTTTACAATGGTTGATTTGATTTGTGAAGATAATGTGTGCCACGGAATTATCGGTCACGATGAAGGCGGAAACTATCAGACAGTAAATGCCAATTATACCGTCCTTGCAACAGGAGGAATAGGCGGTCTGTTTAAGCATTCCACCAACTACCGCCATCTGACAGGCGATTCTATTGCACTAGCCATAAAATATAATATAAAATTGCAGCATATTGATTACATACAAATACATCCTACAACCCTGTTTACAAAAAAAGACGGCAGGGAGTTTCTTATTTCAGAATCGGTAAGAGGCGAAGGTGCAGTGCTTCTTAATTCAAAAGGAGAGCGTTTTGTTGACGAATTGCTTCCGCGTGATGTTGTGACAAAAGCCATTTTTGACGAAATGAAAAAGGAAGGCAGCGAGCACGTGTGGCTATCGCTCAAACCAATTTCCGATGAAGAAATAAAAACGCATTTCCCCAATATTTATCAGCATTGTCTTGAAGAAGGGTATGATGTAACCAAAGAACCAATCCCCGTTGTTCCGTCTCAGCACTACTTTATGGGCGGTATTGACGTTGACGGGTTCAGCAAAACAAGTATGGACAGGCTGTATGCCATTGGTGAAACGGCGTGCAATGGTGTCCACGGGAAAAACCGTCTGGCAAGCAATTCTCTGCTTGAAAGCCTTGTTTTTGCAAAACGTGCCGCATCAGATATAAATCTTAATTACAACATATTAAAAGAACCGATAGTAATTGATGTCAACGCATCGGAATATGAAAACTATCAGGAAAAATATAAAGAAATGATTTTGAATTCTATTGAAAAGGAGCAAAAGAGCCATGAATAATATTACAATGAAGCTGAACGCCGACGATTTAATTCTTGCTGCGCTCAAGGAGGATATAACAAGCGAAGATATCACAACAAATTCCGTTATGTCGGAATATCGGTTGGGCGAGGTTGAACTGATATGTAAAGAGGTCGGCGTAATTGCAGGACTTGATGTGTTCAAAAGAGTGTTTGAGCTTTTGGATGCAAGCACCGAAGTTACATTTTTCTGCAAAGACGGCGACCGTGTTGAAAACGGGCAGAAGCTCGGAATTGTCCGCGGCGATATCAGAGTTCTTCTTTCAGGCGAGCGTACGGCTCTTAACTATCTGCAGAGAATGAGCGGAATTGCTACTTACACAAGAAAAATTGCAGACCTTCTTGAAGGTACAAAAACAAAATTGCTTGATACAAGAAAAACAACTCCGAATATGCGTGTGTTTGAAAAATACGCAGTCAAAGTCGGCGGCGGATACAATCACAGATTTAATTTAAGCGACGGTATTCTTTTAAAGGACAACCACATCGGAGCTGCAGGCGGCGTAAAAGAGGCAATTCGTATGGCAAAGGAATATGCACCTTTTGTCAGAAAAATTGAAGTTGAAGTAGAAAATCTTGATATGCTTAAAGATGCACTGGAAGCAGGTGCAGATATCATTATGCTTGACAATATGAGTGTTGAAGATATGAAAAAAGCAGTAAGGCTTACGGCAGGCAAAGCTGAAACTGAGTGCAGCGGCAATGTAACAAAGGAAAATGTGGCAAAGTTGGTTGATATCGGTGTAGACTATATATCCAGCGGGGCACTTACACATTCATCGCCAATTCTTGACCTTTCGCTCAAAAACCTTCATACAGTTTAATGAGGTGAAAATATGAGGGCAGATGAAAGAAGAAAAGAAATAGCAAATTATATGATGTCGGAGCAGAAGGCAATCTCGGGAGGGCAATTGTCCGGACAATTCGGCGTATCACGTCAGATTATTGTGCAGGATATTTCTGCTTTAAAGGCTGCAGGTTATGATATTATATCAACCCACAGCGGTTATATTATGCAAAGCACGCCTTTGGTTGAAAGGGTGTTTAAGGTTTTTCATACAAAAGAACAAACGGAAGATGAACTCAACACGATTGTTGACTTCGGAGGAACTGTTTCGGATGTTTTTGTGTGGCATAAGGTTTACGGCAGGGTATCAGCCAAACTCAACATCTCATCGAGGCACCATATTTCCCTGTTTCTGGAAGGAGTCAGAACCGGGAAGTCCTCCGAGCTGATGAATATTACAGGAGGATATCATTACCACACCGTCAGCGCAGATTCCGAGGAAATACTTGACAAAATCGAAACTGCACTGAAAAGCAGTAATTATATCGTTCCTGAGATTTAAATTATTTAAAAGCAAAAGGCTGAATACATTTTGATATAATTCCGTGCCGTCAAATGTATTGATATAATAAATATTTGACAAAAATCACATAATAAAGAAAAAGGATGTGATTTATAATTGGAATTTATTAAAGTTATTCTAACTTCTTTACTATCAGCAGTGTCGTTGTTTGTGATTGCCAAAATAACGGGACACAAACAAATGGCACAACTTGATTTTTTTGATTATATTACAGGTATCACCATTGGCTCAATAGCAGCAGAGCTTGCAACAGAATTGGAAGCCCCGTGGAAACCCCTTATTGCAATGACAATCTACGGTCTTGTTGCACTTGGGCTTACGATACTTGCACACAAGTTCCCCAAAACCCGCAAATATATCAACGGAACGCCAACCATTGTTATGGATAACGGAAAGCTGTATCGAAATAATATGAAAAAGGCAAAGCTTGAGCTTTCTGAATTTATGGTTTTGTGTAGGCAGGAAGGTTATTTTAATATAAACGATATCGAAACTGCTGTTTTTGAGTATAACGGCAGAATTACAATTTTGCCAAAAAGCGAAAAAAGACCGCTCACTCCGGAGGATATGAATATTACCCCCAAGAAAGCGGAAATATGCACTGAGATTATTATGGATGGTCGTATTTTGCACGAAAATCTAAAAAGACTCGGGCTTGATTTGACATGGCTCGACAAACAATTAAAGAAGCAAAAATATAGCAATGCAAAAGAGATATATTTAGGAATATGTGATAAAAACAATAACCTCACTTTATTCCCGATAAATTAGTCCTTGCTTTTATCATCTTTTGCCTCGCATATTGCCCTTTGTGTAGCAATAGTTGCCAACATGTCGCCTAATTGGACTAAAGCAGTCGCAAGCAAAGTTGTTTCCTCAATGCTTAACTTGCTTGAAATTGCATTAGCAACTGCAGTTATGGATGCGGTAAACCCACATAAATTCGTAATATTCACCCCCTTGATAATTTTTTAAAAACATCTTTACAAATATTTTATTCAAACAATAATCTTTAATATGATATGAAAGGGGCAAAGTGCGAGTTAGTCAACAATACTCTGCGAGAATTGAAAAATATTCTCGATAAACACATTCTCTGTAACCGAAATCGGCAGAATTACTGAAATAAAATGATGCTTTTTTATCCGATTGTAACGAAACTTTTTATGGCGTGAGAAAGGGTTGACGCATCAGAATAACCTACTTTTTTTGCAATCTCAGCCATGTCGTATCCGTCGCCCTTCATCAGCGAAAATGCCATATTTACACGAACCTTCTTTAAATACTGATAGGGTGTTACGTTTGCGTGCTTTTTAAATCTGCGGATAAAGCTGTTTTGCTCCATATGAAAATACTTTGCAAGCTCTGCTACAGTAATCGCTTCAGAATAGTTTTTGTGAATATACTCTATAGCATCGTTAACAAGTTTGTCGTCAATCAGGCAAATCCTACTTATATCATTTATCAAAAACAAAATAATTGATAAAAACGAACCTACAAAAAGCCGTCTGGAATCATTTCTTGAAGATATAGATTTCCCCGGATTGTCCTTTACATAAGCATTGATTGCATCAAAGGCAGATTTTAACACCTGATGTTTTGAAATGTCAATTTCTATCACATTTTCATTAAATATCTGCGGAAATGTGTAAAAATTTAAAAATGTATGGTCAACATATTCAGTTGTTATGGTGTTTATATTATTGTGGGGTAACAAGTACAAAAAGCCTTCCTTCATCAGGATTTCGCCTTGTTCTGACTTTAAAAGCATATTGCCCCGATTTACATAATAAAGCCTGTTCATCCCGGCATTATGCTCAGGAAATATTCTGTTCACACAATCACATCTGCCGAAAACTGTTGGAGTTACACTTTCTATATTCATATACACCTATCCTTTAATTAAAGAATACCACAAAAGCTCTGCTAAATCAATAATATATTTTCACCGGACCATACAATCCGCCTGAAATTGAGTCTACATGATACAATTTTTGTGTAGGATAATAAGTAGTAAGCTGCCAGGGCTGCCATTTATCAAAGGAAGTGGTGCTTTCATACTCATTTGCAGGGGTGTTGCTCACACGAATTTCAAGCAGATTTTCACCTCTTAATATTTCTTCAGGAATGAAGCATATGAACGGACTCATCGGAATAACACCCAAAGATTTTCCGTTTACAAACACCTCGCATGAATAATGAACCTGACCTAAGTCTATCAGGATATTTCCGGCATGTTTGGGTTTTAAAAATGTAGTCTTGTAAATTCCGCTGCCCGAAAAACCTGTGCCAACAATATCTGACCAGTCGCCAAGATTTATGGGTTGTTCATCTTCGTTAATATCCTGTGATATAAAATTCATATCACCTATGATAAATCTGTTGGTTCTCTTAAAGGAAAAATCCTTAAGTTCAATACATTTTTCATATGTTTTTTCAGTTTCTGCTTCAAGCACTCCATCAAAGAAAAATGCCATTTCACCAGATTTTAGTGTTACATTATAGTTTCTGGGACTGATAATTTTTCCCGTTTCAGCATAAAGTCTTGTTAATTTCTTATCAGTTTCCAGCTTAAACGATTTTTCTTGATTGCTTTCATTGAAAAGCATATAAAGCATACCTGTTTCGGTTATTCTTACTCCAAGTCTGATTTTTTCTGTATCTCCTGAAATTTCAAGAACTTTTGGAATAATGTTTTTAACGTCAGCAACATACTTTGCTCCGCAAATTCCAGAAATTTCTTGAGGTGATACTATAAACACTTTTCCGCCTGATGAAATAAAGCTATTTAACACTTCAATACTCTTTTGCGGCATATATCTGCAAGGTGGTACAACAATAGTTTTATACTCGCCCTTACCCATACTGATAATTCCCTCGGAAGCAGTTTTAACTGATGCATTTAAAACATCATCATCAATAATGTCAAATAAAACATTTGCATCCTCAAGAGAATTACCAATTCTTTCATATATTTTTGATGCATTTTTCGGATTATCATCAACAATCCAGCCACCATCAACAAAGCAGTCATTTACAGGCATATAGTATCCCACATCCGAAATTCTTTCACCCAATGATGCTAAATAAGAAAGACGCTCTGCAAAGCTGTTAAATGCAGGAAGGTCCTTATAGCAGGCGTGCTTTTCGGTAAAGAGAGGCATTTCGCCCATCATATGAAAACCTTCACGACTGTAAAATGTTCCGAACACATTAAACACATTAATTCCACGCACCGCCTGATAGTTAAACACATATCTCATATCATCAAAGCTGGCACCTGCACCATACACGCCCATCGACTCTGTAACTGCACGACGAGAACCTACCTGTGCCGCGGCAGATGAAGCATAACGAGGGAAAAATCCGTTGTTGAACTTGATGCTATAATCGCGCTCTCCCACTGTAAATGTAGGATAAATCTGTCTCCAGATTGCATCTACTCCCGGTATGTCAAAGCATCTTAAAGCTCTCATCAGGTTATAATAACCTGCTCTGTCCATACCAAAATAAGTAGAGTTTTCGCCGCCGAAATGACCGGTAAACAACAATCCATGTTTATTCGACCATTCCTTTTCATTAAGAAGATAATTCTTGCAGAAAAATCTTGAGCACAAATCAAGCCATGAATATTTAGCTTTAGCAGCATACTCCGGCATATCCCCTGCTTTTAACAGATATGGCAAATACTCTCTGATTGAATATCCGTTTTCTTCTAAAAACGCTTTTTCAAGCTCTTCTCTGAAAGGCATTACCGGTCCGTGGGATTCATCAGAAAAAACTGTTAAAATTGTATCGCCAAAGAATTCCTCGAGATATGGCTTATAGCCTTCGTGAGTCAGTTCAATAAAGCAGTCAACCGCTTCTTTTCTTGTTACATCAGGAATTTCAGGAATTCCTTTCATTTCAAACAATTGAATATGCTCGTAGTATTCAACGACCTTGCAGTCTGCTTGTGCTTTAAAACCATCTGTTATCAAAACATCATTTACATAGGCAGAAAGCACATCCTTTGTCAGATTGTAAACCTCACCTGTTTTAAGTTCTTTTTCTCTTACGTCAAGCTTTCTTCTTGCGTATTCAGGGTGCTTTATCATAACCTGACCGCAGGCACCGCCCGACGGCCAGCCGCCTTCGTCGTAGAGCCACACATACATCCCTTTTTCTTTAGCACGTTCTACTGCGTATTTGTATTCCTCAAAATATGGCTCTGTTAAGTAATCAGGAGTTAATAAAGACGGCATACTGTTAGGTCTGAAATCCTTTGGTTCTACAACCATACATATAGCTTTAATGCCAAGTCTTTCAAATTCATCAAGTTGTTTATCTGTTTCTTCGTGGCTTAATGCACCATTCCACACCCAATTATATGTAGGTGCGTACAACTTTGGCGGATTTTTAAAATCTTTTTCTGAAAAAACATTATTTTCATTCAGGTAAATATTTTTCATCAAAGCTCTCCTAATTTAACATAGTGTCAACAAGCATTCCGGCAAAAAGCCAATGCATCTCTCTTACAGGATGGTTTACTTTATTTGACAAAAGCTCTGTAACATCAACACCGCTGTTATAAAGCAGTTTCCATTTAGAGTAACAATCACACACTCTGACATTATGCTTATCGCAAGCCTGTTTTGCAGCCTGCATATATTTATCCACAACACCGCTGTTTTGAATTTCCATAAGCTCTTTTGCGTTATCAAGTACCATATCATCGGTTATATGGGGACTGATACCTGTGTTAAGCATATTGGGAGTCATAAAGATTACTTCTTTGCCTGCATCTGAAATTTTTTTAAAGATTTCGCCTAAAGCATTTTGGTAGTTTTCTATTCCCTCTATACCATTTCTGCAGTCATTTAATCCAAAGCAAACAACCACTAAATCGGGATTGTGAGAAAGCACATCCCGCTCCAGTCTTTTAAGTCCGTTTCCCGCTCCTGTGCCACTAACTCCGCCATTGATAATATTTACAGGCACATCAGGATAAAGCACAGAAAATATTTTATAGATGCAGTTGTGATACACGCTATTTTTATCAAATACAGTTGCAAGCCTATCAGGTGCTTTTCTGTAAAGCTCAAAGCACCCTTGTGTTACACTGTCACCTAAAAAACCGATAGTTACCCCCGCTTCAAGGCGGTCTTCACTTTTTGCCTTGAACTTTTCAACAATTTTCATAATATAACTCCTTATTCAGGTTTTGTTTCAAGCTTGAGCGGGAAATCACCTAATTTATTTACTTTAAAACCGTTCTTTTTATATTCTTCATAGTTGAATTCTTCAAGCTCGTCAATTGCAAGTTTATGGAATTCATAGAAGTTCTTCCACCATTCGTAGCCTGTACCTAAATCTGCATTAAGATAAGCATCTGCAATATCACAACCCATAGCAGGTGCTACATAAAATGCACCCATAGCTAAAACGTTTACTCCGTTACCTGTGATTGCGCGAAGTGCCGCGGGAACACTTTCAACAACACCTGCATGAACATGTGGGCACTTGCTTGCAGCAATATGTATACCCATACCTGTGCCGCAGAACAAAAGTGCTCTTTCAAATTCGCCCTCTGAAATGGTTGCACCAACTCTAAGGCCTACTCTGTGAAACATCAAATCTGTATCGTTGGGGTCAGAGTCTGCTTTAACACCTAAATCTGTAATTTCCCAACCTTTTTTGCGAAGATGCTCACAAACCGCCTCTTTTAACGGATAGCCTGCAAAATCCGCACCTACAACCAATTTTTTATCTTTTACCATTTTCATATAAATTACCTCACTTTCTTTTTTAAATTATATCATTTTCGAAAATTCAGGTAAACGAAATTATATAACATTGCTTATTTCAAACAAAAAAACGGCGATTTTAATCGCCGCTTTTATCATTTACTTTTTCATACATTTGATATATTCAGTGGGTGTAACCCCCATATATCTTTTAAACACACCGTTAAAAGAACGCAAACTCTGAAACCCGCTTTCAAATGCCGCTTCACCTATTCTTGTCCCATCCTGCAAAAGATTGATGGTATTTTTAATTCTTAACTGGTTGATGTATTCACTGATACTGACGCCTGCATACTTTTTAAAAGCATCCGACAGTCTGCCTCTTGAACAACAGAATTCTTCTGCTATCTTTTTGGCATTTATGTCACTTCTATAGTTATCATTGATATATTTTGCCACTTTATAAACCGAATTTCTTTCAGAGCGATCGGTATCAGTATTGCTTTCTGTCGAAAAAGAACGTGCAAGCAAAAAGTATAGTGCAGAGAGTGCCGATTCAAGTACAATGCTAA
>CAZBJD010000002.1:46364-51046 GCA_964492155.1 uncultured Eubacteriales bacterium | reverse complement strand
TATTGCCCTTCGGGCAGTGGTATTCGCCTTCGGCGAGCTTAAGGAACAAAGATAAGAACCTGTCCGCGACAGAACCTTGTTATTCGCTTTGCTCATAATAATATCACTCCGACGCAGTTGGAATATCACTTAAATAATTGCATCTAAACCGTTCGGCTCTTTCTTGTTTGACACCTGCCTGCTATTATTTATTCGTATTCGTACGTAGTTCTTTTTCCGTCTCCATGTGAGGTTCCATAATATGTAACTCTGCCGTTTTCATCGTATTTCCACATACGCCAGTATTTGTATGAATTTACGTAATAAGTCATATTGCCGTTTTCATCATATTCGTACTTAAACCACACTCCATTCGGGCCTTCCCGATATAAGAGTCTGCCGTTTTCGTCATATTCATACGTTATCATATCGCCGCCGGCATTTGCTTTACTTAAAACTTTACCATTTTCATCGTATTTATATATGTCATAATATTCGCCTTTTGAGTTTTCGTAATATATCTCTCTGCCCGCTTCATCATATTCGGTCTTATTCCATTCACCCGATGAGTTCTCATAATATGTCTGGTTGCCGTTTTCGTTATATTCATACTTATCCCAGGTCCCGCTTTCATCTTCAGCGTATATCTTGTTGCCGTTTTTATCATACTCAGACTTTTCCCATCCGCCTGACGAAGTTTCGTGATATATCTGGTTGCCGTTTTCATCATACTCCCACTTCTCCCAGTAACCTGATAAATTTTCCAAATATATCTGATTGCCGTTTTCATCAAGCTCAATGGTATATGTCATACCATAGTCATCTCTGGCTGTTGCTCTTACCGGTATTTTCCCCTTAATGCTTTCTGTTGTTTCTGCTTTGCCAAAAAGATTTATAACCCCTGTTAATTCAAGAGCAAACACAGCAGCTATAACCAATCCCGCCAAAACAATTGCAAGAATAAGCAGTGCTTTTATTTTTCCTGATTCTTTCCCGCATTTTGAACAAAACTTCATATTTACATCCCTTTCTTTTACTCTTTATATGTTATATCATACCACACCCTAAAAGTTTTTGCAATATATGGCAACGAGCACACTTTTAACATTTAATTTTTACCTTTCAACATTTTGTTGACTTTATTTGAAATACAATGTAAAATTTATATTGAAATTTTAACTGATTATAATTGTGAGGTAAAGTATGGATATAAACAAAACCTGTTGTTTTACGGGAAAACGCCCTCAAAGTCTTCCGTTCGGCTTTAATGAAAAATCAAGGGGTTGTATTGAATTAAAAAATAAGATTTCAGAGCAGATTGAAGCTGCAATTGCAGAGGGATATACAACTTTTATAAGCGGTATGGCTCTTGGTGTTGACCTTTGGGCAGCGGAAGAAGTATTAAAGCTTAAGGGAAAGTACCCCCTTGTTGAGCTTGTCTGTGCACTTCCATACAAGGCTCAAAGCTCGTCCTGGTCGGCAGAATACAGAGAAAGATATATGATTTGCATACACAACTGTGCGAAATACGTTGTTGTTTCTCCTGCTTATACAAAAGATTGTTTTTTCAAAAGAAATATGTATATGGTTGACAATTCTTCTCTTGTTATTGCAGTATGCGACAACCCTCCCACGGGCGGAACTGCTCACACTATAAACTATGCTGAAAGAAAGGGCAGAAAAATAATTTTAATTGACTACTAAACGGCTGAAATCAGCCGTTTTTTACTTGTATTTTTTAAAGAAGTGCTGTATACTTTTATAAAGAGGTGATTTTATGGCAAAAGCAAACTTCAAAACAAATGCCTTAAGAATACTTGAAACAAACAAAATTCCATATAAAATGCACACCTATGAGTGCAAAGAGTTTACCGATGGTGTGGAAATCGCACACAAGACAGGAACTCCCGAGCATATGGTTTTTAAAACCATCGTGTGCGTGGGTGCGTCAAAAGAGCACTATGTTTTCGTTGTTCCCGTCGCAAAAGAGCTTGATTTAAAGACGTGTGCAAGGGTAGTTTGCGAAAAAAACATTGAACTGATAAAGCTTGCAGACATTACAAAAATCACAGGCTACATAAGAGGCGGATGCTCGCCAATCGGTATGAAAAAGCCGTTTAGAACCGTAATTGATGCAAGCTGCCTTGCTTTAGATACAATGCTTGTAAGTGCAGGAAAACCCGGATATCAGATGGAGCTTAAGCCCGCTGACCTTATTGCAGCAGCAAATGCAGTTGCAGAAAATATCACGTTGTAAGGAAGGAAAATATTATGAAATATACTATCGGTTGTGCATCGGATAACGGCAGTTGTGTGTTGGATAACGAAAAAATTGTTTTCACCGCTGAAAAAAATTGTGAGCAGGCTTTTTTTGATATGAAAATCACATTTCCCGACCTGAAAGATGATTGCTATATAATGATGCCTGCCTGTGCATACAACGGAAATAAATTCAGGCGGGTTGACCGCACTTATCCGCCGAAGTACCAAAAAGATGAAGCGGGTGTTGATTGCGAGCCTTTAATGACAAACGTTCCCGCCCTTAATCCCGACGGAAGCGGGCAAATTCAGGTAACAACAGGAGATATGGCAACGCCTTGCGTAGGAATTTTTAACCGAGCTTTAAAAAAATCATTTTTCCTTTTAACCGAGCAGGAAATAAAAGGCAAAAATCTTGGTTTTACCGTCGAAAGCGGCAGTATAACCATTTCATTCCCTGCCAATCGCACAGATATTTACAAATCCTGTCAGCCTCATTTAACATCGGGAGATACAGGAATTTCTGTTGCCGCAAATGAAAAGCTCACGGCAAAATATAAAATTTTCACATTTGACTGCAATAACATTCCTGAATTTTACAAGCAGTTTTTCAAAATACGCAAAGCCTTAATGTCATCAAAAAGAGCAGATTTTCTTTACACAAAAGAGCTTTGGGATATTATGGAAAATCATTTTAACCATTCAAACTGGCACGGCGAATACTATGCAGAAATAACAAAGAAATGGCAATGCGGATGGACAGGCGGCGGTATGTCAACATACCCGCTATTAAAATATGGCAAGGAGCTTTCAAAGCAAAGAGCAAGAGCAACCCTTGACTATATGACCTCTCATCAGGCACCAAGCGGTTTTTATTACGGGCTTATAAAAGATGGCGTTATTACCGACGACAGCAACAACACCCCCGGTATGGAAGGTCTTCATCTTATCAGGAAAAGCGGCGATGCGCTATACTTTCTTTTTAAGAATTTTACTGCAACAATTCCCAAAAAAGAGTGGGTTGAAAGTGCAAAAAGGTGTGCAGATGCTTTCGTTAAATTGTATGAAAAATATGAAACCTTCGGACATTTTGTGCATAATGACACAGGAAATATAATGGTGGGCGGAAGCTTTTCGGGAGCGATAGTCCCCGCCGCTCTTGCTAAAGCGTGGGAGTTTTTCGGGGACAAAAAATATCTTGAAATTGCAGAAAAATCCCTTGAAAAATATTATGAAATTTTTGCAAAAACAGGTATTACCAACGGCGGTCCCGGTGAAATACTGGGTGCTCCCGACAGCGAAAGTGCTTTCGGATTTTTGGAAAGCCTTGTTGTTTTATATGAACTCACCAAAAACAAAAAGTGGCTGGATTACGCCGAAACGGCTGCAATGTATTGCTCAAGCTGGGTTGTTACATATGCATATAAATTCCCTGCAGAAAGTGAGTTTAACCGACTTAAAATCAACACGGTGGGCAGTGTATTTGCAAACGTTCAGAACAAACATTCTTCCCCCGGGATATGTACTGCCTCGGGAGATGCTTTGCTGAAATTGTACCGCTACACAAAAAAAGAGGAATACCTTGAGCTTATAAAAGATATAGCCTACTTTATCCCACAATGTGTTTCCACAGAAAAGCGACCCATTTACTCATGGCACAAAGAGCCTCAAAAGCTTCCTTCGGGTTATATCTGCGAACGTGTTAATATGAGCGACTGGGAAAGTTACGGTTGTATCGGAGGAGTTTTTAATTGCAGCTGCTGGTGCGAAACAAGTCTTATTTTGTCATTTGCAGAACTTATGACCATTGATGAGATGCTTCCCGAAACAGGGAAATAACAAATATAAAAATTATGGAAATTTGATAAAAGCTGTTGAAATAACACACTTTTTCTGCTATTATATAGAATAGCGAGGTGTGCTATGAAGATTTTAAAATCCTTAATTTTAGCAATAATACTTATTTTAAATATATGCTCTCCTGCTTTAGCGGAGAGGAACATAACCCTGATGGTAAACGGCGAAATCACACAAACCGACGTTGCACCCATACTTGAAAACTCAAGGACCTTAATTCCTGCCCGTGCAGTTTTTGAAGAACTTGGTGCTGAGGTTTCCTGGGAGCCTGTCACAAAATGCGTTACAATCAAATATAAATCTTCTGTAATTATGCTTTTTGTAGATAAAACAATTACCATTGTAAATACCGACGTAAAAGAACTTGACGTTCCTGCCAAAATCGTATCGGGCAGAACAATGATACCTGTAAGATTTGTGGGAGAAGAACTTGGAATGACGGTTGGTTGGGATGATTCTGCATCCATCGTTTCAGTTAATGGTGAAAAAGTTGTGCCCGAACCCGAACCCGAACCCGAGCCCGAACCCGAGCCCGAACCCGAGCCCGAACCAACTCCCGAACCTGAACCAACTCCCGAACCTGAACC
>CAZBJD010000002.1:23229-46264 GCA_964492155.1 uncultured Eubacteriales bacterium | reverse complement strand
GAAATCCCCGATTTATCGGGCAATGAATATCTGCTGTCAGAGGTTTCATTAAGAGATACAAGTGCTCACACCACAATTACGTTAAGCGGCGTAGGCGGAGTAAAGCCCTCTGTGTTAACACTGGAAAATCCCACCAGAGTAGTGTTTGACTTTAAAAACTGTACTCTCAGCAACGCTTCAACCTACACAAGTGAAAATCCGAATATCACAAGTGTAAGAAGCGGTCAGTTCTCCGAAAATGTAACGAGAATTGTAATTGACCTTAAAGAACTTGCTTCATATAAAACATCTGTTTCAGGTCAGAATTTCATAATCACTTTCAGCAACAATGCAGGAACTGATATCGAAGACACTTCCGAAGCAGGCTCATACGTAAGCCACATAACCCTTTCCGATGCTGCCAAAGACAAGCTTTTGTTTATAGACCCCGGTCACGGAGGCAGCGAAGTGGGCACAATCGGAAGCTTTGGCGGCGAAGATATTTACGAAAAAGATATTAACATAAAAATTGCGTTGCTTGTTAACGAAATGCTTATAAATAACGGCGTTAACACCTATATGGTACGCACAGACGACGAAGCTGTTTCAGTTTCAAGACGTCCGCAGATAGCCAATGAAATGGGTGCGCATTTCTACTTATCAATTCACAACAACGCCTCGGAAAGCAGTTCGGTAAACGGTGTTCAAATTTGCTATGCAGATTCCACCGCAAGCTTTTCGGGTATCACAAATCGTGAAATTTCAGAAATTTTTTATGAGAATATCGCATCCTTAGGTTTGAGAAAAGCAGGACTTTTGAATAATCCCAGATATATAGTAATCTATAAGGCAAATATGCCGTCAATCATTGTTGAAAATGCTTTTATGTCCAATCAGGAGAACCTTGCCAAGCTGATGGATGACGAATTTATAGTTAAACTTGCCAAGCAGATTTGTGATTCTGCTTTAGAAGTTTTGAATAAATCCGCAGAGTCTGAAATAATTCAGTCTGCATCGGAATAACAATCACAACTCCCCTTTTGCAGTCATATATTGGCTTATAAAGGGGAGTTTTTATGTATAAAATTTCTGATTATAAAATATTAGCCACCTCTCAGCGTATACCAAGAGAAACAGTTGATTACGGCGTTAAAATGCTTGGTGTTACATACGAATGGCACGAAACTATGGGCGAAAATATAAGAGTCGGCGTAATTGATACCGGAATTGACTTAGACCACGAAGATTTACGCGGCAGAATAAAAGAATATATAAATTTTACAAGCAAATACCAAAACGATGTGGAAGACACCAACGGTCACGGGACTCACGTTGCAGGCTCAATATGTGCCAACCGCAACGGAATAGGGATTGTGGGTGCTGCTCCAAAATGCGACCTCTACATCGCCAAGGCCTTCGGCACGGGCGGTCACGCAGAAACCGAAAGTATTATAAAAAGCTTTGAATGGCTGATTGCCAAGCAGGTAAACGTTATAAATATGTCATTTTCCGCTTCAGAGCCAAACGAATATGAACAAATTATGGTTAAAAAATGCTACGAAAACGGGATTGTTTTAGTTGGTGCTGCAGGAAATGACGGCGGCATCGGTGACGAGGACACAATAGGCTATCCTGCCAAATATGACAACGTTATTGCAGTAACCGCTGTTGATATGAATTTAAACCGTGCTCCTTTCTCATCTCAGGGCAGCCGTGCACAAATTGCGGCAGCGGGAACAAATATTCTTTCAACCTATAAAAACAACACCTACGCGGTTTTAAGCGGAACGAGCATGGCAACGCCTTTAATCACAGGTGCGGTTGCAATACTTCAGGGCAAAGCAAAAATCCGCTTCGGCAGATACTTAACCCCCGATGAAATCAGCCTTGTTATGAACATTTACGCCGATGATTTAGGCTATTTCGGCAAAGACAATCAGCTTGGCTACGGACTTTTTTCCTTTGGCAGATTTTTTATGTAAAATGAATTTTTTGCTTTCTGTTGATTTTTTACACCTTTATATGGTATAATCACGACGAAAGGTGTGATTATTATGGCAATTTACCCAATTTTCCCCGGCGGGAAAAGGAAAGCATTTACTTTAAGTTATGATGACGCCTGGCCGCAGGACAGACCGCTTATTGCTCTTATGAACAAATATGGTCTTAAAGGCACATTTAACTTAAACAGCGGTGAAAATAAATTTACCGATATTAAAGACACCAAAGAGCTTTACAAAGGTCACGAAGTGGCAGTTCACGGTCTTACTCACGTCTATTTAGACAGAGTGGCTCCGCAGACCGCTACCTATGAGATTATAAAAGACAGAGAAAATTTGGAGAAGGTTTTCGGCGGCAGTATAAGAGGCTGTGCTTATCCTTACAGTGCATACAACCACGATACGCCCGACCTGCTCAGAAACTGCGGTATCGTTTATGGCAGAACTGCAGATTGTTCAAAAAAATACAATATGCCGAGTGACTGGTATCGCTGGCATCCTACCTGCGATCACAAAGATTCAGAAATTATGAATCTTTGCAATAACTTTCTGGAGCGTAATCCTGCATTTAACCAATGCTGGTTGTTTTATGTTTACGGTCATGCTCACGAGCTTGATAGAAATAACAATTGGGAAAGAATTGAAGAACTTTTCAAAACAATAAGCAACCGAGATGATATCTGGTATGCAACCAATATCGAAATCTGCGACTACATCTCGGCTTTCAAAAATCTAATTATGTCGGTTGACAGCAGTTATATCTATAATCCGACAAACACTACACTTTCGCTGATTTACAGCGACAGAGATTTTATAAACAGTGCAGTTACTCTTGAAATTAAACCGGGAGAAGAAATAACACTTTCTTAAAAGAGCACAAAAGGGAATGTAAATAAAAATTACATTCCCTTTTAAATTGCCTGTTTATTCAAGCTCAAATGCACCTGTGTAAAGCTGATAATACTTGCCTTTTTCAGCAATCAACGCTTCGTGATTTCCTCGCTCTATAATCCTTCCCTGTTCCAGAACCATAATAACATCGGCATTCTGAACAGTTGAAAGGCGGTGAGCAATAATAAACACAGTTCTGCCATTCATCAGCTTTTCCATACCGCTTTGAACAATCGCTTCAGTCCTTGTATCAATGCTTGATGTAGCTTCGTCCAAAATCATAACGGGAGCATCGGCTACTGCCGCACGGGCAATTGCAAGAAGCTGACGCTGTCCTTGTGAAAGTCCCGAACCGTCGCCCGAAAGATACGTGTTATATCCGTCGGGCAGCATATTAATAAAACTGTCTGCGTTTGCAAGGCGGGCTGCCGCATAAACTTCTTCATCGGTTGCGTCAAGCTTGCCATATCTTATATTTTCCATTACAGTTCCCGTAAACAGATTTGTATCCTGAAGAACAATGCCCAGCGAACGTCTTAAATCACTCTTTTTGATTTTGTTGATATTGATATCGTCATATCTTATTTTGCCGTCTGCAATATCATAAAATCTGTTGATAAGATTTGTGATTGTTGTTTTTCCTGCACCCGTTGCACCTACGAATGCAACAGTCTGTCCCGGCTCTGCATAAATTGAAACGTTGTGAAGAACAATTTTTTCGTCTGTATAGCCAAAGTCAACATCATAAAACCTTACGTCGCCTTTAAGCCTTGTATATGTTACGGTTCCGTCTTCATGAGGATGTTTCCATGCCCACATTCCTGTTCTTTCCGCAGTTTCAACAATTTCACCATTTTCTTCTCTTGCATTTACAAGAGTAACATATCCGTCATCCGCTTCGGGTTGTTCGTCCATAAGCTCGAAAATTCTTTCTGCACCTGCAAGAGCCATAACAACAGAGTTAATCTGCTGTGAAATCTGAGTTACTGTCATTGTAAAGTTTTTGCTGAGCTGCAGGAACGACGCAATAACGCCGACCGTCATTGAGCCGATGCCCGAGATTGCTAAAAATCCGCCGATTACTGCAATCAGAACATACTGAAGATGCCCTAAATTACCCATAATGGGCATTAAGATATTTGCAAAGGTATTTGCGTTTGTTGCATGCTCACACAAAAGGTCATTAAGTTCATCCATTTCATTTTTTGCAGTTTCCTCATGGCAGAACACCTTTACAACCTTCTGTCCGTGTACTGTTTCTTCAATGTACCCGTTAAGCTTACCCAGAGTTTTTTGCTGTGCCGCAAAGTTTTCACCGCTTCTTCCTCCCACAGAGCCTGCGATTTTAGTCATAACAAAAATGAACACAAGCACAAAAATTGTAAGATATACGCTTTCGGAAACCATTGCAGTAAATACAGACACTATGGTTATTACAGACGAAAACATCTGCGGAATACTCTGCGATATAAGCTGACGGAGAGTGTCAGCATCGTTGGTGTAGTGACTCATAATATCGCCGTGAGTGTGTGAGTCGAAATATTTAAGCGGAAGCGATTGCATATGAGCAAACATATCATCTCTTATTTTTTTCAAAGTGCCCTGAGTTATGGTAACCATAAACCTGTTATAAACAAGGCTGGCAATAATTCCCGCCACATAAATTACCGCCATCACACAAATTGCCTTCAGCAGGCCTGTGTATACAGGGTTTTCCATTCCCAGAAGCGGAGTGATATAATCATCAATTAATGTTCCCGTAAAAAGTGAACCCGCAACGCCTGTAAGCGAGCTGATAATAATTCCCGCTATTACACCTATAAATCTTAATTTATTCTCGCTGATTATAATTCCAAGAAGTCTTTTCAATGTCTTTTTGGGGTCTTTGGCTTTTCTTCCTCCACGCATACCACGCGGTCCGCCAGGTCCTCTATGCATCGGTCCCATTGTTTACGCCCCCTTTGTTCTGAGAATAATACACTTCTTTGTATATTTCGTTATTTTCCAAAAGCTCCTCGTGCGTTCCAAAGCCCGAAACGCGACCCTGCTGCATTACAATAATCCTGTCGGCATCCTGAATTGAAGAAATTCTCTGTGCAATGATAAGCTTTGTTGTATCGGGAATTTCTTCCTTAAAGGCTTTCCTTAAAGCAGCATCTGTTTTGGTGTCAACTGCACTTGTGGAGTCATCTAAAATGAGAATTTTAGGCTTTTTAAGAAGTGCTCTTGCAATACACAGACGTTGTTTTTGTCCTCCCGAAACGTTTGAGCCGCCCTGTTCGATAAACGTATCATATTTATCGGGGAAGGTGCTTATAAACTCATCTGCCTGAGCCAGACGGCAGACACGCATAATATCCTCGTCGGCAGCATCTTTATCTCCCCATCTTAAGTTATCTTTAATAGTACCCGAAAAGAGTACATTTTTCTGCAAAACCACCGAAACTGCATCACGGAGTGCGTGAATGTCATATTCTCTGACGTCCCTGCCGCCAACCTTAACGCTTCCGTTTGAAACGTCATAAAGTCTTGGAATAAGCTGAACCAAGCTTGACTTACCGCTGCCCGTTTCGCCCAGAATTCCGATAGTTTCTCCGCTTTTTATTTGAATGTTGATGTCTTTCAGACAATCCTTATTCTTTGAATATCCAAAGAACACATTTTCAAACTCAATATCGCCCGATTCAACATCAAAAACAGGATTTTCAGGGTTTTTAATATCAGGCACTTCCCTGATTACTTCAACAATTCTCTGTGCCGATGCTTTTGAAATTGTTATCATAACAAAAATCATTGAAAGCATCATAAGACTGTGAAGAATTTGCATTACGTAAGAAATAAGAGTTACAAGCTTACCTGTTGTAAGTGTACTGCTTACAATCATATGAGCACCGAACCACGAAATTACAAGCATTGCAGTATAAACACAGAACTGCATCAAAGGTCCGTTATATGCCAAAAGCTTTTCTGCTTTTGTGAAGCCTTTGAAAATACTGTCCGACACCGTATTGAACTTTTCTTTTTCATAATCTTCTCTTACATAAGCCTTTACTACTCTTATACCTCTTAAATTTTCCTGAACAACGGTGTTTAACTTATCATAAGTTTTAAACACCTTTTCAAAAATCGGATGAGCATTTGTCATAATAAAATAAAGACCCAACCCTAAAACAGGCAAAAGAGCAAGGAAAATAAGCGAAAGTCTGCTGTTTACGGAAAATGCCATAACAAGCGAAGTTACCATCATAATGGGAGAACGCACCGCAACTCTGATAATCATTTGGTAAGCATTCTGAATATTGGTAACGTCTGTTGTAATTCTTGTAACTAAGCTTGCAGTTGAAAATTTATCAATATTCGAGAATGAAAAATCCTGAATTTTGAAAAACATTTTCTTTCTTAAATTTTTCGCAAAGCCCGCTGAAGCCTCGGCTGCAAATTTACCTGAAAGAGCACCGCAAATCAACGATAAAACTGCCAGAAATGCCAACATTACACCGGTGGTGGCTATAACCTGCATATTCCCGGCATTTATGCCCTTATCGATAATCGTAGCCATTAAAAGCGGAATCAATACCTCTAAAACAACCTCTCCCGTTATAAAAAGAGGAGATAAGATTGAGGGGAGCTTGTATTTCCCGACACATTTTAAAAGTTCCTTTATCATATATATCTCCTTATGTTTATGTAATACTGAAATTATACTCCACCCACCGTCAAAAGTCAATGTTTCCGAGGGTCTTAAAAAGGCTTTTTCACAAAAATTTCATCATTTGAAATCAAGTGAAAAAACCTTAGTATGTTATTCTTTTAAATTCTTTTTAAACGCCTCGACACATTCTTCATTTTCATCAATCCAATACGGTCGTGAGACCCTGCCTCCGTTATCAGCATCATAGTCTGCACTGGAAAACCAGAACGCCATTTTAATTCTCGGGTAATTTGGCAAAGCCCTAAACATATTTTCAATCCACGCAGCCTTATCTCCGCCCACGCTTGAAGATGCAAACTCTGTGATTATCCACGGGAATCTGCCATATACGTTTTCGCTTGCTGCAACAATTTCGGAATAAATCTCGTCAAACTCTTTCCAGCTTTCCATATACTTTTCAGCGTAATATGTTCCTGTGTTATAGCCCGTTATGCCAAACATATGCACGTATCCGTTGCCGGGATAATATGCCATACTTGAATTAAAGCCGCAAGTCGGGAAGCTTCGGTCGTTGGGATTAAACACCCATATTGCATTATTTACGCCCTCCCGCTCAAAAATATTATAAATTCTTTGCCACGCAGCAACATAAATTTCAGGGTCATTCAATGTTATATTTCCGCCGTATGTTGTCCAGTCTGAATTCATTTCGTTGTTAAGCCTGAACAAAAACGGATGTGCAAAATCCTTCAAGCTTTGTGCTAAAGCCTTAATTTCGTTATCTTTCTGCCCGTCAATTATATCAAACATAACATTGTAACTGTCAAGCTCCAAATTCATAACCGTTGAGGTCTGGAGGGTAAGCTCAATGATTTTTCCGTCATCATAGGCTTTTTTCATACCCTCAATCGGTGCAGGCTGACCTAAATACATATATTCAAGTACACCGCCGAAATTATAGTCAAGCTTATTTTCAATATCGCTTATTTTTTCAAAATCACTGTTTGTTACCGACCACGGGACATAAATGCCCCATTTTACTTTATCTGAGTTTTTGATTTCTTCATAAAGTGCTTTGGTTTCGGCAGACCAGTTTTTATTTTCAACAGGCTCGAAATCGGTAAAGCTTTTTGATACTCCCGATATTTCCACGCCGTCTGTAAAAGAATAAAGAGTTTTGTAAATCTGGTTATCAAGCTCTTTGCCATATTCGTCTGCTTTAAATAAAAATCTGTAATAGTGCCTTGTTCCCGTATAAACTATGCACTGAGCGTAGGTGTTATATAAAACCTCGCTTTCGGGTGCAGGTGTTCTCGATACAATTGAAATCTGCATCCAGTAGTCACCGATTTTTTCCATAGAATTTTTGTGAATTTTTATTCTGTTATGCTCTGCAAAACGCTCGTTTAAAAAATATTTATTCAAAGACTCGTCAACAAACTGTTTGGTATCAAGATAGGGCGAAAATTCCTTTGACACAGTAATTTTCATATTATTCTGTGTAACGGTAAAATATTCGCTGTCTTTGGTAAAATCAAATTCTGCGTCACTGCCGAATTCCATGGCATAACCTCTTGCACGATTGATAACATAGGTTTTGTCTTTGGTTTTCTGAATTTCCTTAATATCCGAGTTATTTAAATCCACATCTCTTATATCGTGTGACTTTTCGCCGTTAACAAAATAAAAAACTACAGGCTTTGACTCGGGCAAAACAGGCAAAAGTATTGTTTTTACGCCATTTTTAAACGCAGGGGAAATTTTTACCGCCCCAAAAACAAGCACCATTAAAATTAAAAGTGCCGCTAAACTTGCGATAAATATTTTAAAAGCTTTATTACTCATAATTGACTCCCTGATTGCTTTTTTAATATTGTATCACAAAGCAGACTCTTTGTCTATTGTTTTTAAAGAAGCTTTATTTCAAGTACCGGCTGCGTGAAAGTGTCTGCAGCATTCTCCGTTCCGAAACCATAAGTTACAGGGTCTTTGAACAAATTGATTTTTGGAGGATTGCTTGTAAATACCACAAACAAAATTCCGATTACGATAAATCCAACAATCGACGGAATTTTCAAAACGGCACGCATATTACTTGTAAGCAGCTTATAACTTACATAAAAAGCTGCCGCCGCAGAAAGAACAAATATTATAATATTTAAAAAATCTATTGAATATCCGATTACGCCGGTATATGTGTAAAACGCCGCTATAACAAATACCATTCCCGAAAGCACTCCAAGCAGCTTTGAAAGCCAAAATCCATGGTAGTTTTTACCTACACAAGCCCACTCAACCACCGTATAAATAACATACGGAAAAAACAAAAGCTTTAAATGCTCCCACGTACTTTCATTGACTGCAAAAAATTTACCTACTATCTGATTTTGTCCTGTCCATTCGTACAGAAAATGCCCGATTGACCCTAAAATCACCACAAATATAAATCCTGTAATTTCCGACTTTTTAAGCTTTTTAGTCATAAAAATCTACCGCCTTTCATTAATACTATATACATTTTAAGGCAGATTTATTATTAAATTAAAAAAGGGGATGTAAAGTTTTTACACCCTCTTTTTAATTTCTGTTATTTCAGCTGATATTTTTTCCTTAAATATGCCCTTCTTATCTGCGATGAACACGCCAAAAAACCATACCGCCATTATGCAAAAAGCCGTCAAAACCGATGTGCCTTCCGAAATTCCAAAGCTCAAAAGCACTGCTGTCGCCGCAATCAAAATAATCACCGGTACTGCGTAAACCAGAGTTGCCGCTTTTAATCCCCTTGAGGCCGAAACCCCGAGCACCACTTTATCTCCCGCTTTTGCCCCGACGTTGTTTTTTGCAAGAATTTTATATTTTCTTTTTTCACACATTCCGCAGCTTGAACAATTTTCGCCGCACATAGAACCTCGCTCTATCAAGACCTCAGCCATATCACCTTTAATTTTGTTTACTTCACCAAATGCTTTTTCCATAAATCACCTTTAAAAATTCTTAGCCATATCAAGCATCTCGATTGCCGCCTTGCGTACCGAATCGGTAATCACGCTTCCGCTCATTATTCTTGCAATCTCGTTAATTCTTTCGTTTTCGTCAAGAAGTATAATTTCAGAACGGGTGCTGTCCCCTTCAACCTTTTTGGAAATAAGATAATGATTATCCGCAAAACTTGCAATCTGTGCCAGATGTGTTATGACAATAACTTGTCGGTTTTTTGAAATACTTTTCAGTTTCTCTGCAATCTTCTGTGCCGCACTTCCGCCAACACCAACGTCAACTTCGTCGAAAATCATGGTTGAAACGCTGTCTTTTGCAGAAAGCACAACCTTTAACGCTAAAATTATTCTTGAAAGCTCACCGCCCGATGCGATTTTGTTTAGAGGTTTCAATGGCTCGCCCGGGTTTGTTGAAATTAAAAACTGAATTTCGTTAAATCCCCTTTTTCCCGCCTCGGTGCGTTTAATCTCGGTATCAAACACCACTTTGTCCATTTCAAGGTCTTTAAGCTCTGCCATTACCTCTTTTTTCATCTTATCGGCAGCCTTAATTCTTTCTTTTTCAATACCTTCGGCTTTTTTGAATACCTCTTTTTGCAAAGTTTCAAGCTTTTGGGTTAATCTCTTTTTGTTTTCATCGCTGTTTTCAATTGACTCAAGTTCTTTTATAAATTCATCTTTTTTATTTAAAATATCTTCAATTTCAGCACCATATTTACGTTTTAAACGATTTATTGTGTCAATTCGGCTTTCTACATAGTTTATGTCAATTTCAGCAAAATCATCGCCGTTTTTCAAATCATAAATTGTTTCTTTGATATCTTCAAGTTCAAATTTTATATCCCTGATTTTGCTTAAAATTTCCTCTGCTTTGGGTTCAAAATCTGAAAGCTCCTCTAAGCCTTTTTCTGCTGATTTAATCAGCGAGCAAGCTCCGTCGAAATCATCGCCGCCCGACAGTGCATAATAACTTTTGTTAACACTTTCTTCAAACTTTTCGTTGTTTAAATATCTCTGTCTTTGCAAAAGCAATTCTTCATCTTCGCCCAAAACAAGCTTTGCCTGCTCAATTTCATCTATCTGAAAGCTCAAGAAATCCTTTCTCTGAGCTTTTTGTTCTTCATCATCTGTGTCTTGTTTTAACAAATTTTCAGTTTCCCTAAATTCATCATATACCTTTTTATAGTCTTCAAGCCGTGCCTCAAGGTCTGCATAGCTGTCTAAAAATTCGCCGTGAAATTTAGTGTCAAGAATACTCTGATTATCATTCTGCCCGTGAATATTTATAATCTTTGAGCACACTTCACGAAGCAGCGTTGTAGTAGAAACTCTGCCGTTAATTCTCACGGTACTTCTGCCGTCTTTAGTGATTTCACGGCTTAAAATAATAGGTTCTCCCTCAAAAGCTTCAATACCTGCATCGCTTAAAATTTCAAAAACCTCTTTACTTGAAGTATAAACCGCACCTTCAACCAAAGCCTTATCTTTGCCGCTTTTAACCAGCTCTCTTGAGCTTCTTTCACCTGTTAAAAGATTAATCGAGTCAATGATAATAGACTTTCCCGCACCGGTCTGACCGGTAAGTGCAAGAAAGCCGCTTTCAAGCTCAAGGCTCACATTATCCATAATGGCTATGTTTTCGATGTGCAAAAGACCCAACATTATTTTATAACCTCTTCTATTTTGCGAATAAGGCGAACTGCATCAAAATCATCGGGAACTACCGCAAAAATTGTATCGTCGCCCGCAATTACTCCTACGATTTTTTCAAAATTCATAGACTCAAGTGCACTTGCACATCCCTGTGCAGAGCCTGCCAAAGTCTTGATAACAACAATATTTTTCGCACTTTCAATGTTTAAAATAACATGCTTTAAAAGTTGAATATTGCGGCTCATCAAAGATGCAGGATTTTCTGAACGCGACATCGCGTATCTGTAATTATCCTCATAATCCGAAACTTTAACAAGTCTTAACTCTTTAATATCCCTTGAAACGGTTGCCTGAGTAACGTCAAACCCCTCGTCCAAAAGCATTTGCGTAAGCTGCCCCTGAGTTTCAACCACATTTTCACTAATAAGTCTTAATATTTCGTCATGTCTTTTCTTTTTGGACATTTTTAAATCCTCCGAAATCCAAATTACTTTCTTTCTGAAAGTTTCTGATACAAAACATCAAAAAAACTTCTTTTGCCAAATCTCACAAGCTTTGCACTTTGCTCTGCTTTTGTAACTATAACCTTATCGCCGTTTTCAAGCTTTATGCCATGTTCACCGTCACACATTACAACAACATCTTCGTTATGATAGATATCAACCGTAAGACAGGCTCTGCTTTTGTCTGAAATCACAACAGGTCTTGATGTAATGGAATGAGGGCAGATTGGTGTTATTATCATAACATCAAGTCCCGGCGACACAACAGGACCGCCTGCCGAAAGAGAGTAAGCAGTAGACCCGGTAGGTGTTGCAACAACAATCCCGTCGGCATAATATTCATTAACCCTGCTTTCGTCAACATCCAGTTTAAGATGCACCATTTTGGGCACATTGCCGCGGGAAACTATAACATCATTTAGTGCAATGGCACTAAAAACCTCTTTGTCTCCGCGGACTACCTTTGCACTCAGCATCATTCGGGTTTCAATCTCATATTCTTCCGAAAAAATTCTTGAAAATTCCTGCTTTTCACCTTTTTCAAGCTCAACCAAAAATCCAAGATTTCCGATATTGTACCCCAAAAGAGGTATATCATATTTTACTGCATATTTTGAAGCGTTAAGAAGTGTGCCGTCTCCACCCAAGACAACTGCCATATCGGAATTTTTAAACACTTCGTCAATATTTTCAAGATATGCAGTGTTTTCAAGACCTTTGATGTCTGTAAAAATCTGTGCACCAAAATCACAAAGACTTTTTGCAACATTTTTTGTATGCTCTAAATCTTTATCTCGTGTCAAATTTGTAATCAGTGCGATTTTTTTCATGGTTCAGCACCTCTTTTTCTACGCTTCCGCTAAATTCTCGTGGCTTAAATCCACAACTTTTTTTACATCTGCCCGATTTTCACATTCAACTGTTTTCAAGTGAATTATATATTCAATATTTCCCTCAGGTCCTTTGATTGGCGAATAATCGAGGTCTGCCGGGAAAAATCCCTCGTCTTTTGCAAGCTCAATGATATTTTCCGCCACTTCGTAATGAACGTTGATATCCCTTACAACGCCCTTTTTGCCCACCTTTTCTCTGCCCGCTTCAAATTGCGGCTTTATTAAACAAACCATCTCACCGCCGTCTTTCAGCAACCTTCTTGCAACAGGCAGAACATGCTTTAAAGATATAAAAGAAACGTCTACCGATGCAAAATCGAGCTTTTCCCCGATTTGTTCCTCTGTTACATTTCTTATATTTGTTCTTTCCATATTTACGACTCTTTCATCGCATCTCAATTTCCACGCAAGCTGACCATAGCCAACATCAACAGAAAAAACCTTTGTTGCCCCGTTTTGCAGCATACAGTCGGTAAAGCCCCCCGTTGACGCTCCGATATCCATACAAACTTTGTTTTCCAGAGTAATATTAAAAACCTTCATAGCTTTGTCAAGCTTAAGTCCGCCGCGGCTTACATACGGATTTTGCTTGCCGCGCACCTCAACGGCATCTGTATCGTTAACCGCGAAGCCTGCTTTATCCGCCTTCTGATTGTTAACATAAACGTTTCCGCTCATTATAATACTCCTGGCCTTTTCTCTGCTTTCTGCGAAATTGTGCTCAAAAAGATATACGTCAAGTCTTGTTTTCATTCTTCAATCACCTTTTTGACAGACTCACCGTCAAGTCTTAATTCCTTTAAAAGATTTTCAACATTGCCATGGGTTACATATCTGTCATTAATTCCAAGCTTTGTAACAGGAATATTCAGTTCCTTTAAAATTTCAGATACTGCATCTCCCATACCGCCGCTGATAAGATTGTCTTCAACAGTTATAACTCTCCTTGTTTTAAGGGCAGAGCTTACAATCGCCTCTTTATCAATCGGCTTTACGGAATTTAAATTAATATGGTCGCCGTCAAAATCAATTGCTGCAACAACAGAAGTCATTCTCGACATCGTTATAACGGTAACCTTTTCGCCTTTCCTTAAAATTTCCGCCTTGAAAATATCAGAAGGCAAAGACGTGTTATCATATGCTCCCGATTTGGGGTATCTTATGGCAACCGGGCCTTTTATATCATTTATCGCAGTTTTAAGTGCAAGTCTTAAAACCTCGGGACTTCTTGGTGTTAAAACCGTCATATTCGGGATGTGCATCATAAAGGGAATGTCAAAAACTCCGTGATGAGTTTCCCCGTCTTCTCCGGAAAGTCCCGCTCTGTCCATACAAAATACAACGTGCTGATTTGTAAGTGCCACATCGTGCACAATATTATCATAGGCTCTTTGCATAAAGGTTGAATAAATTGCAACAACCGGAATTTTGCCCGAAATTGCCATTCCTGCCGCAAATGACACAGCATGTCCCTCACAAATACCCGCATCATAAAATCTGTCGGGAAATTGCTTATGGAACTTACTCATCCCCACTGCGTGCTCCATTGCAGCACAAATTCCCACTACATTTTCATTTTCCTTTGCCATACTGCATAAAACTTCATCAAGTGCGTAAGCAAAAGACTCTTTTTTTTCTTCTAAAGTTACTGGTTTTGATACATCAAACGGACCGATGCCGTGATATGCTGCGGGATTGTTTTCCGCAAACTTATATCCCATACCTTTTTTTGTAATTGTATGTACCAAAACAGGCTTGTTAATTGCTTTTATCTGTTCAAACACTGTAGTCAATAGTTCTATATCGTGTCCGTCAATAGGACCGACATAGGTAAAGCCGAGTGCTTCAAAAACCGTTCCCGGTATCAAAAGGTGCTTTAAACTGTCCTTAGTGACCGAAAGTGCTTTTGTAAGTCCTGCACCCACACTTGACATTTTGCCCAAAGCATCCTGAATATTTTTCTTAAGTCCGGAATATTTGGGACCTGTCCGAAGCATACTTAAATAATTGCTAAGGCTTCCCACATTTTTCGATATGCTCATTTCGTTGTCATTTAAAACAACAACCAGATTTGATTTTTCTCTCCCTGCATTGTTAAGTCCTTCAAAAGCAAGTCCGTTGGAAAGAGAGCCGTCACCTATTACCGCAACGGCAAATGCATCCTTGTTGTTCAATCTGTTAGCTTCCGCCATAGCCATCGCAACAGAAACCGAGTTGCCTGAGTGCCCCGAATTAAAAGCATCATACTCGCTTTCCTGCAATTTCGGAAAGCCTGCTATTCCGCCATAAGTTCTTAATGTTTCCATTTTTTCTTTTCTGCCCGATAAAATCTTATGCACATAGCATTGATGCCCCACATCGTACACAATTTTATCTTCCGGCAGATTAAATGTCTTAAAAAGTGCCAGAGTTATTTCCACGATACCAAGGTTTGAAGCAAGATGCCCGCCGTTTTTTGCAACAGCTTCGATAATCATTTTCCTGATTTCGCCGGCAAGCCTTTTAAGTTCGGCATTATTAAGTTTTTTTACATCTTTCGGCGAATTGATTTTGTCAATAATGCCCATAACTTACCTCCTGAAAATTAACCCCTGCGAAATTTAAAAAATCTTATAACCTTACCTGCAAAATATACAATATTGCAGTTATAACTCATTCCGATAAACTTTCCGAGTGCTTTACCGCCTACCGTAACTGCCGAAACAATCCCCGTCATACCAAGCGAAAGCATTTCTTCTGCAGCATTAAAGCCTCCTGCAGCAATCTGAACTACAATCCACGACGAAACCGCACCGCTTATAATTCCGCACACGTCACCAATTACGTCATTGCAGATATTTGACACCTTTTCTGCATTTTTAATAAGCAAAATGCTTTCTTTCGCTCCATAAACACGGTCAGAAGCCATTGCGTGAAACCTTGTATCATCACATGAGGTAACTGCTATACCCACCACATCGAAAATAATACCGATAAGAATAATTGCAAGCAATATAAAAAAACTGTACGCTAAAACGATATTTTCGAGCAAAGCATCGCTTATGGCACGCATCAGAATTGCAATTATTAAGGTTGTGACAGAAATGGTGAACACATATTTGTAGCTTATCTTTTTCTTTTGTGTCTTAAATTTAATCTTTTTCTTCAATTTCATACTCCTAAAAAGTAAATAAAAGGGGTGATACACAAAGTAAAATTTACGGCTTAGGTCGGGTTGGCTTTCCCGCTGCCCTGCTTACTCGTCGCCAATGTAAGCGGTTTCCCTTTAAAGGTCAGCCGAAGCGATCGCTCAGCTTCGTACCCGATTGCCACTTAGTCCGCACTCCAATCCTTTGTGCATCTGTTTCCAACAGCCTAGGAGATTTCCTCGACAGATTTAATCAATCTTAGCCTCTTTTGCAAATGAGGTTTCATGAAGCAATAGCCGTTTACGGTTGGCCGACCGAAAACAGCCTGATCTTGCAATCCACCACAGCCGCTCAAGGCAGGCTACTCTGCCCACAGCCCAAAAGACCGCAAAGCAGGTTTAATCCTAAGTCGTACCTTTTCAGCCGGCCCTTCACAGGGCTCACAGCCAATACGCCACAAGCATAGGTCTCCACGGAAAAAGGGTCGAATTCTGCATGCCATTGCCGACCGCCCTTAATCCTTAACTCCCAGCACCAACCCTCGACTGGGCGTCGAAAGCCGGCACCAGAAACTTCATCGATGTGCCCTTCAACGGATTTTTAGGCCCGTCCTGGGAATGAAAAAATCTGACTAGAATACTGCACCACCTATTTTTACAAATATAGTATACCACAATATTTTGAAAAAGTAAACAATGTGTATGAATATTTATACAATAAGCCGGCAATTTAGTTACGGGCATTGAGCATTTAAGTGCATTAAAAAATCCCCGATTATAAAATCAGGGATTTTCACTAGCGATCAAATTTAAATTATGCTACGTTCTTATGCTTAGCAAGCTTTTTGAATTCTGTCCAGAAGTTTCCTGAAAGGAATACTGATGACCAGAAACCTGCAACAACACCGATTGTTATCGGAAGTGCAAATTCTTTGATTGAATCAACACCAACGAAGAACAATACAACAATTGTAGCAAGTGTTGTGATTGATGTGTTGAGTGAACGTGTCATTGTCTGCCATACGCTGGCATTAACGATATTTGAGAATGTTTCTTTTCTCTGCAATTTCTGGTTTTCTCTAACTCTGTCAAAGAGTACGATTGTAGCATTAATTGAGTAACCCAAAATTGTAAGGATTGCTGCAATAAATGTGGTGTTTACAGGCACCTGGAAAATTGAGTAGAATGAAAGCATAACCAAAACGTCGTGAATAAGTGCACAAACTGCAGCACAGCCTGACAAGAATTCAAATCTTATTGAGATGTAAACGAGCATCAATGCAACTGCGATGATAACCGCTAAAATTGCACTTGTCTGCATTTCTTTACCTACTGTAGGTGAAACAACTTCAAAGTTTGTGATTGCTTCATCTCCAATTGCGAGTTTTTCTTTCAAAGCATTCTTCATAGCGATTTCGTTTTCAGTGGTAAGTTCTTCAGAAATCTTGATAATAGCTTCGGTTCCTGCGTCGCCTGCCTTCTGAACAGTTGCGTCAGCACCTGTTGCATCTTTAACAATGCTTGCGATTTCACTTGATTTAGCACTGTCAACAACAGTACCAACATTTACTGAACATTCAATACCGCCGGCAAAATCAATATCCATTTTAAAGCCCTGGATAAACATTGAAACGATACCTGCAAGGATAACGATTGCTGAAACGATATAGAAAATCTTCTTATTTTTTACAACATTAAACATATTTTCAGCCTCCTTATCTTCCGCAGTATAACTTAGGATTCTTACCAAAGATATTAACAATCTGTGTGAGTAAGAACTTAGTTACAAATATAGCAGTAAACATACTTACAACAATACCAAGACCCAATGTAACCGCAAAGCCTTTGATAAGACCTGCACCTACAACATACAATACAACTGCTGCGATGAGTGTTGTAACGTTTGAATCAACAATTGCGGCAAATGCTCTCTTAAAGCCTGCTGCAACCGCTGCTTTTGTTGTTTTTCCTGCCTTTAATTCTTCTTTAACTCTTTCAAAGATAATAACATTAGCGTCAACAGCCATACCAATTGAAAGGATAACGCCTGCAATACCGGGGAGTGTTAAGTTAACTCTTAAAAGCCCCATAATGAGCATTAAAATACCGATGTAGCAAGCAAGTGCAATATCAGCAGCAACACCCATTGCTCTGTAAACGATAAGCATAAACACCATAATGATAAGGATACCGATTAAAGCACCGAAAATGCTTGATTCCAACGCTCTTTCACCAAGAGTTGCACCAACTGATGACTTAGAAACTGTCTTTAAGTCAAAAGGAAGCTGACCTGCATTGATGATACTTGCAAGTTCTTCTGCACTCTGAGCAGTAAATCCGCCTGAAATGATTGCAGAGTCTGAATTGATACCTTCTGCAGCATATTCAGAGCTTACTGAAGGAGCCGAAACAACTTCGTCGTCAAGCATAATTGCGATGAAGTTTCTTGCATTTCCGTTCTCATCAGCCTGAGCATTTGCAGCCGCCTTTGTTGCAGCAGCAAACTTCGGAACGCCTGATTCGTTAAGCTGAAGCTCTACATAGTTTTCAGCAGCAGATGTCTGTGAAAGCTGACCGTATGATTTTACAGCCTTCTTAACATCTGTACCGCTTAAAACTTCGTTGCCGTCTGCATCAACGAACTTAAGCTGAGCGGTTCTTCCCAACAAAGCTTCTGCTTCATCAGGATTTGTAATAGCAGGAATTTCAACAACAAACTTCTTGTCGCCCTGGCTTCTAACAGTAGCTTCTGTGTAGCCAAGACTGTCAAGACGTGTTCTCATAATATTGATAACTGTTGTCATCTGTTCAGGTGTAACTGAACTTGCCTGTGCTTCAAATGTGATAATTGAACCACCTGTTAAATCTAACCCCTTAATAACCGAGCCAACGCCGCTTTCATCGCTGAAAACACCCGGTTTTTTCCAGCTTCCGATTGTAATATCAAAAAATGCGCCGTAAATAATAACCGCGATTAAGAGCACTGCAATCAAAAGCTTTGCAAAACTTTTACCCATGCTTATTTTCCTCCTTAAAAAACTTTGTCCACATGTATTAATATTATATAATAATTAGGCTGTAAAGTCAATAAAAATTTATGAAACTTTTGATATAACAAAAGAGGGTGCGAAAAATCCGCACCCTCCTGATTAACTTTTTACAATTCGGACTTTTTATCCATTTTAGAAATTCCAGAAAATACTTGCAAGATCGCTGATTTCCGCAGGTGTCATCTGAAGACCTCTTGCCTGGCACTGTTCAATCATACTGTAGCCAATGTTATTAAATGACTCTTGAGTTATAGGAAGCATACTGTCATAAATGGTCTTAATTTCTGCAATCTGACTTGCATAAGTTTCAGAAATATAATCTTTTGAAATAATCGTACCTGCCTCACATGTAGAAACTATTTCAGCAAACACAGGAATTATGATATCCATCATTTCAATATGTCTCGCATTTTCAAATTCTGTTTCTTCCATTACCTGTTTGATAAGTGTAAAGTCAGCAATCTGTTTTTCATTTATTTCTTCCGTTGTGTAAACTATTTCCCATTTTGCATAGAGTGTAATATTAGCTGTTACGGCTGTGCTGAAATCATATGGCACCAACAAATCTGCATCCTTGTACCAGTCTTTGAACTCGTAACCTTCCATAACAGGAGCTTCCGGTTTTGTAACCAAATTATTATGAGCTACTGACACACTTGCGATTTCACTGCCGCCATTTGTTTCAAATGTTACAGTATAGTAAGTTACTGATGGTGTATAACCACTTCCGCCCGTTGATACTCCTCCGCCGCCTGTGCTTTTAGGTGTCCACTTTGCATACAAAGTAATATCGGTTGTAACGGCAGTTGTAAAATCATATGCGTTTTTCAGCTTTTCATCTGTATACCAGCCGTCAAATGTGTTATTTTTCTTTTCCGGGTCTTCGGGCTTTGTAACTGTGCTGCCCTCTTTTACAATTGCATTTTCAATTTCGTTGCCGCCCTTGGTATTAAATGTTACCGTATATTCAGGAAGTTCAATAATAAACCCTTCAAGTGCAAGAGCAAGCTCAGCTCTTGTTATATTTTCAGTTGCTCGGAATTTACCATTTTCAAGAGGCATAATATAGTTTGCAATTATCTTTTTAACATCTTCCAGTGCCCAGTCCGACACTTCATCCATAATATTGTCTGTGAACGGAAGATCGAAAAGTCCAAGACCTTTTGAAGTTGTTACTCTGTTGATGATTGCACAAACCTGTTCTCTTGTAACAGGGTCATCACCTCTGAAAGTGTTGTCCTGAAATCCCTTGATGTATCCGGCTTGTACTGCAACAAGAACATAGTCGTAATACCAGTCTTGCTCTGATACATCTGTAAATTCCATTTCAGAAGCACTTTCTGAAAGATTAAACACAAGATTAATCATTTTGCAAAGCTCGGCTCTTGTAAGACCTGAATTCGGTCTGAAGGTGCCATCTCCGTAGCCTGCAATAACGCCTGCTTCAACAAGCTTATATATCGCATTGCCGAGAGCAGAATCTGCAAGTATGTCATTAAAAACAACATCTTCGGTTTCCTGTGTTGTTTCTGTTTCTTCCGCCACGGTTGTTTCTTCCGCTTCGGTTGTTTCTTCTGCCTCGGTTGTTTCTTCCGCTTCGGTTGTTTCTTCTGTTTCAACCTCTGTTCCCTCGGTGGAAGTAAGCATTATATCGCCTTGCACAGTACCTTCAACATCAGCAAATGCTGAAATTCCCGGCAAGCACAACATCAATGCTAAAATCAAGCATAATGCCTTTTTCATATTTCATCATCCTTTCTTTTGAAAATCGGAGGGTAAACCCGATAACAAGTTTACCCTCCAAGAACTTATTATTCGTAAATTGCAGATACTCTGACGTAGTTGTTTCCAATATGTACGCTATATTCATACGGTCTTTCTTCTGTAAACTTAACAGTTACATTTCTTGTACCGAATATATCAGCAATTTTCTGAACATAACCACTAATATCAACTGTCTTTCCGCCAACAGTTATTGAATGTGAATTAAGCTTGAAGGTGTAACCCTTAACAGATACATTGATTTCGTAGTTGTCAATATTGACTTTTCCGTCACCGTTTACAATCAGGTTGCTGCCGTCAAAAGTAACTTCTATAGTTGTATCGGTTGAAAGGTCAGTACCAACTTTTTCTTTTACGAAGCTGATGAGTTTCTCATAAAAATCATCAAAACGTTCAAAAGCACCGTTTGTAGTTGAGTCGTAAATTGCTTCTCTCTTATCAAGCGCTTTCTTAATATAACTGATAACAGTATCAATCTTACCTTCAGGAATTCTGCCTCCCAAAACGCTGTCAAGCTTTGCAACAACCTTATTGAGAGCACTTTCAAACTTAGCTATCGCTTTGTCAATCTGTTCATCCGAAATGTTATTCAGATACCAGTCACCTGCATCATCTGCCAAGATTAAGACATTGTTGAGCAATTCGTAATAGAACTCGGCATCCCTTAATCTGTAACCTGTGCCAAAGCTTGAAGCCGGCTGAGTATGGTCAAGAATCACTTCAGGATCAATCATATCGACAATAGCTTTGATATAAACGTTTTCGTTATAGTAGTAGAAATCTTCCGCTTTGTCAACAACCTTCGGGAATACCTTGTTATAAGCAGGGATTAAAATGCTGTTAACAACGTCGATATCATTGTCAATCATAACGGTAATTACCTTTGAGTTGCCTTGTTTAGCTTCTTCAATTCCTTCAACAAGAGCTTCTTTTGCTTTTGATTTGAACTTATTAAATATCTGTTCAATTGTATCCTGCGGTAATACGTCAGTAATTATTTCCGGAAGTTTTGCCAAAACTGTATCAAATGTTATGCTATCGAGCATCGGAAGTACAATTTCTTCTGCAATCTGTCTGTTATCCGGATTAATTTCCACCGTACCGCTGTTGATAAGGTCGTAAACAAATTTATCAACCATATCGCCGTACTTGCCCTTCATTGCGATGTCAATCATCTTATCAATAAAGGTTGAATCTCTTTCAAGTTCCTTAAACAGGATATCAAGCACGCTCTTTCTGCCGTCAGGTGTAGAAATAACTGCAAGAATCATCTCACGTCTTACTTCAGCGTCTCCAATGAGTTCATCAAGTGCAATTTTTACTACTTCCTCAATTGTTTCAGGACTTGAGAACATCTGTTCAAAGCCAATTTCAAGAATTTCATTTCTCAACTCGCTGTTACCAAACATCATTTCGATAACATCTTCCGCAAGGTCAGCTTTCTTATCACCATCAGCTAAAAGTTCATCAAGGAAGCCTGCAACGATTTCATCACGCTTATCCTTATCTTTTGCCAATACGTCAAAAGCAAATTCAATAGCCTTATTTCTTTCCTCGTCGCTGCTTTCTATCTTGGTTACAACCTTATCCATAGCCTCTGCTCTTGCGTTAGGATCTTCAAGAATGTAATCAATGATATGTGAGATGATATTTGATTTAAATGCCTCGTCTTCTTCGATAAAGTCATTTACAAGCTCAATAGCTTTTTCATTGGCAGCTTCATAATGAACAACTGTATGGATAGCCGCATCAATAACCTTGGATTTTAAGATTATATCTGCTTCTTCTCCTGTTATCTTTCCAACAAGTTCATTAATTAATCTGTCTTTGATTTCCTTATCATTTGAAATTTCTTCAACTACCGATTCAATAACAGTATTTTTAATTTTAACCGTTTCTTCATCTTTTGCACTCAAAATCTCAATTGTTTTCTGAACAACTGAATCTTTCAATTCGCTGTCTGAATTCAGCTTATCTGTGATTGATGTTATAATTGCATCCATATCATCATCAGATGTATCTTCAGCTTTTACATAATCAACAACAGAAGTGATGATTTTGTCTTTAAGTGCCTTTTCTTCATCAGTTGCATCGCTTGCACCAAGACCCTTAACGTAATCAACAAGAACATCCCTTACATATGAATCCTCGTCTGCGATAGCATCAGATGCCCATTCCTCAACCTTAAGTTTCAGAACCGGATCATTCATAGCATCTTCAAGCTGAGCTTCGAAATTGTCCTCAACCTCAGATGATACATAATCCTTTACAGCAGCATAGATTTCAGACCAGTAAGTCGAATTTTCATCAACACCATATTTAAGTGCATCTTCGATAGCAGCGTTAGCTTCTTCTACTGCTTTCGGATATACTTCATCCCAGTAATCGTCTTTTTCTTCGATGCCATCAGCAAGATCTGCCTTGATTTTTTCAACTTCTTCAGCAATTTTTTCCTGAACCTTTTCTTCTACATATGGCCAGTATTCGCTGTTTTCGTCGATACCGT
>CAZBJD010000002.1:0-23129 GCA_964492155.1 uncultured Eubacteriales bacterium | reverse complement strand
GTTCGCAAGCTCTGCCATGATATCGTCAGTTGCTTCGTCTATCTTTTCCTGAACCTTTTCTTCTACATATGGCCAGTATTCGCTGTTTTCGTCGATACCGTCAGTAAGAGTGTCCCTAATCTTGGTGTCTGCATAGCCTATTGCAGCTTCTAAAGCATCATCATAATAGTCACCAACACCTGTTGTTGTAAGTTGCTCTTCAACCTCAGCTGCTACCTGAGCCATGGTTTCCTTCCAAATTGCATCTGCTTCGGTATAACCCTCAGCAATAAGTTTATCGGCAGCTTCTGCTTCAGCAATTTCTTTAGCCTTTTCGTAAATTGTAGTCCAATATTCACTGCCTTTATCTATTGGATTGTCAAGCAACGCTAAAATTTCGCCTTCAGCATCTGATACCGCAACACCATATGCATATTCCCAGTAATCGTCTTCTTCTTCGAGGCCATCTGCAAGATCTGCCTTGATTTCTGCAGTTTTTTCTGCAATCTTGTCGTTAACAGTCTGCTCTACAAGCGGCCAATAATCGCTGTCTTCGTCGATACCCTCCGCAAGCTCTGCCATGATATCGTCAGTTGCTTCGTCTATCGCTTTCTGAACCTCGTCTTCTATATATATCCAGTATTCGCTGTCTTCGTCGATAGGGTTCGCAAGCTCTGCCTTGATTTTTTCAACTTCTTCAGCAATTTTTTCCTGCATTATTGGCTCAACATCTTCCCAGTAATCGCTGTCTTCGTCGATACCTTCTGCAAGTATATCTCTGATTTTCTTATCAGCTTTTTCTTTAGCTGTACTTAATGCATCAGCGTAGTAGTCTTTATCTGAAATACCTCTTGCAAGCAAGTCTTTAATGTCCTCATCGCCGTAAGCTAAGATTTCATTGATAATATCTTCTTTGATGACAGGATCCTGTGCTGCCTGCTTAATTACTGCAAGCAATGCTTCCTCATCACTGATGATTGTATCTTTTACACTGTTGATAAGCGAATCATCTGAAATTGCAACGTCAACCATCATATTAAAGAAGTCTTCTTCGTTGCTAAGCTGTGTAATAAGGCTTTCAAACACATCATCATTTTTAAGAGCTGTCCTGATAATGCTTTCAAACACAGATTGCTCTGAAACTACAGTTTCTACAATAGTTTCAAATGCATAATCATCAGCCATAAATTCTGTCAAGAAATCTGTAACGTCTACATTTCCGATTTCCTCAACCATTAATTCGAGTTCAGCTTCATTATTCATAAGCTCGTCGGTAATCGCATCTATGATAATGATACGAATCGGGTCGGTTTCCTCAAATTCGTCAAGGTCTTCAATTATACCGTCAACAAGTTCTTCAAGATATTCTTCGTTTTCTTCTTCTGCGAGCATTTCCTCAAGAAGTTCGATAATATAATTATTCAAGTCGGAGCCATCGTTTGTAAGACTTTCTCCCATTTCCTTAATCATATTATCCAAAACATCGGTATTTTTATTCAGATACTCGGTAATATAACCCTTAATGAACACTTTAACAGCATCCTCGTCAGGTGTTTCAGAATCAAACGCTCTCTCAACAAAAGTATTAATACGCTCTCTGATTGCACCACTGTTGTCGTCGTTCATAAAATACTTATATGCTGCATCTTTAACGCTTTTTTCAACATTTTCATTACCCTTGTCAAGCTCGCCTATAATGATGTTTTTGATTTTTTCTTTAAACTCGCCTGTTTCATCATTTGCAATTGCTTCTTCAACCGCGTCTGCAATAATGGCTTTAACATCCTCTGAATCCTCACCTGCGAGCATCGATACAAGCATTGTGTCCATAAGGTCAACAACGTCTTCATCCTGTTCCTGCATCATTTCGTCTATAACGCCGCGCATTCTGTCCGGATTCTCTTTGAATGTGTTCTTAATCGCATTAACAACAGCATTCTTAACAGTTGTTTCATCAAGATAAGAGAATGCATTGAACTTGATGTGCTGCTTTAAGATTTCTCCGTCGTCAGCAAAAATTCTGCCCGGAGTAATCTCAAGTCCTTTGTCGCTCAACAACTCAACAAGTTTAACATTGAGTGTCGTAAATTTATCTCTCGCACCAAGCTCATTATACGCATAAACAAGCGTATCCTGATATAAGAACAATCCGTCTTTAATTGAATCAACAAATCTGGTGTCTTCGGCAAATGGCACTTTAAATATCGGGTCAATAATTTGACTGATTTTTTCCACTCCAAGTTCCACCATAATTTTTCTGAACCTGTAGCTAACTATTATATCTCTGTCTACAATTGTTTTACCGGTAAATCTTACGTATTCTCCGTTTTCATCTTCATAATACCAGTCGCCTTCAATTTGATTTACAAAATCTATTGAATCATAAGCTGAAGATATTGATGCATTTTTGCGATATCCGTTTGAATATTTCTTCTTCAGCTTTATCTGGTCACTTATTTCTTCCATAGGTACAGTATTGCTTACAGCAGGGTCAACAGTATAACTGTATCTGGTCATACCTGCTTCTTGGAACGTTACTGTAAACGTCTGTGCCCATTTAGCATAAATTGTAGCCTCAGTTTCGCCTTCTGCAACCTTTACAACATCTTCAATCTTGTCGTTGGTACCTAAAAGTTCACTTGGTTCAAAGTCTGTTGACTTATACCAACCTGCGAACATATAGCCTTCGTTCTCAAATTTGTCTTCCGACGGGAAGGTAATTGTCTGACCGTATTTAAAGATATCGCTTTCAATATCGGTCTTGGTTGCACCCTGATAATCATACTTCAAGGTGTACTCATTTCTGTCGTAGTAAACTTTAAGAACCGTACCTGTTTTTTCAAGTGTTGCTGAAAGTGTACTCATAGAGGTGTTCACTTTAAATCCTTCATACTTCTCAGCGTAATCCGGATCTTCAGTTTCAATCTTTACAGTTGCACCGGGAGTATCATAAAGATCATCCATTGTGTCAGCAAGTGTATAACCGTCGTCGTCAAGATTTTCCTGATAATATTCGATTGAATATGTTGCCTGTTCAACATTTACCCAGTGAGCATAAAGCGTAAGTGTAGAATCTGCTAATTTTTTGAGTATATCGTCAATTGTTGCAGTATTTGTAACCTTAGTTCCCTGACCCTTTATTTCAGTATACCAACCGCCAAGTACCTGACCGTTTTCTTTCTTTGCTTTTGCAAGCGTAGCAGTTGTACCATACTTGAACTCTGTATCATATTTGAACTCTGTATCAAATTCACCGCCGTCAAGTTCATATGCAATATCAAATGTTCTTCTGTTGTAGTAAATGTTAAGTATTGTTATAGGATTAAGCGGATTTTCAGGGTCTTCTTCTACTTCAATATCTATGTACTCTGACTTGGCTTCATCAATTTCAAAGCCAAACACATCTTTAGGTGTTCCGCTGACAACAGTACCTGTTTCGGCATAATCCTTTTCAGACTCCATATCCTTTATGTCATATCCGTTACAGGTTTCATTTTCAAACCAATGTTTTACTATGTAAGGAGTTTGAACAAAGTGTGCATAAAGTGTAACATCTGCTGCAGGAGCTGTATAGCCTTCTGCATCAATCTTTGAATTTTCATCAAATGTTGCAGTTGTATACCAACCTTCAAAATGCCATTTGGTTTTCTCTACTGTCGGGAGTTCAACCGAAGCACCATATTTATACTCTTTATAAGTATAATCCGGCTTTGTTGTCGCATTGTAATATTCAAATGTAACTTTAACTCTTTTTCTTGTGTAGTAAAGCTTGAATATATTGGTATCAGGCAATGTACCTTTAGTTACCCTGTTACTGTTGTTAACATCTGCTTCAAAGCCTGTCAATGAGAAATATGCATCATTTCCCAAAGTGATTTCTTTACCCAGAACATCATATCTGTACTGGGTATATGACGCCCTTTCGCCAAAACCGTCATCTTCAAGATTTTCTTCATAATGCTCAATCTTGTATGGTTCAAGACTGCCGCCCACTTCTATTGTTTCAAGTGCAATAGTCTCGCCGTCTTCTACCGGCTTTGTATAAACCTTTGTTTCTTCAATAGTAAGCGGTAAGCTCTTAAGTCCGTCAACATTAGCAACTGATCTTCTCAACATGAACATACGCATTTGCGGTGCTTCAGGCAACGTATCTTCGTTTGTATTTAAAATCCTGAATTTAACCTTAAACAAGTTAACGTTATTAGCTGTTATGTTTTCGGTACCTACCCATTTAACGCTAATTACACTCTTTGTTTCATCTTTCGAGTATGATGATGTAAATTCGTTTGCATTAGAGCCAAACTCTCCGCAATCTACTGCATAATCTCCATTTTGGTCAGTAATAGCCTCGATCTGGGTGTTGTCATATACAAGCTTTGTTTCGTAGCTTGAAATACCTGCATAGTTGTTTGAGATATCAACTATTGCATAAAATTCGTTTTCACCAAGATCCTGAGCTTCAATATCAGGTGTTACAGTAAATGTAACCTGCGGTCCAACGTATTTCCATTTTGGATAAAGGTTGCCTGATACAAATCCGACACCTGCCAAAGAACCGGTCGTAACCTGAGTTTCTGCATCAAATGTTGGAGTTTTGTACCATCCTGCAACTTCGTAAAGAACTTCATCGCCGGATTTTATCTGCGACTGCGGTGAATCGAAATGCTGACCATATTTATATGTCTTAGGAGCAATCGATGTACCGCTGCCTGTAACGAAAGTTACCTCATATCTCAATCTCTTATAGAAACGTTTGAGGTGGAGTTCAGTTGAAGAAACATATCCGCTAATCAATCTGTCAGAATGAGTTTCGTCGTCTGCTTTTTCAAAACCTGCAGGAATTTGTGTGTCATCCAATGCAGGAATTTCCACTTCTCCGCCAATTTTTTTATTATTTAATTTTTCGGAAAGTTCTTCATTTTTTGTGTATTCGTCATTATCTGCATTTTCAAACCAATACTCGAAATAGTATGACGGATTGAGTTTCCAGTTTACATAAATGGTTACATTTCCTACACCCATAGTTTCAGATGTGTATGGCAAGCCATTTTCATCTTTCCATCCGTCTGCGTAATAATTTTCAGGCGGTGTAACATCAGGCGGTGTAAGGCCTTCAGGTATTGTAAGGTCAACAGTTGCGCCATATTTATATGGAACAATCTTAAGCTGTTCGCTTCCGTTCATATACGTAATGGTATATGTGTTTCTGGTGTAGTAGTATTTAAGTGTGGTACCACCAAATCTGTCTACAGCTGCTTCATTTACTGTTCCGACAATGTCAAGGTCTACTGCAAATCCTGTAACATCTGTTTTGTATACATTTGAAACATGTGAGCCTGCTTTCGCATACTTAGTTTCAGGATCTTTTTCATATCCATCTGTACGCTTTTCATAATAGTGCTCAACTGTGTAAGGAACATCTTTTGCATCCCATTTTGCGTAAATTTCTGTTGCAGTTGTTGCCACAAACGCTTCTCCGTTTTCAAGCTTGGTTGTTTCTTCAAATGCCGAAGATGTATACCAGCCTTTAAACTCATAACCTGTCTTTGAAGGTGTTGGAAGATTTATTGTCTGTTCGTACTTAAATGTGTAAGAATCTAAGCCATTCTTTTCATCTGCACCATTATAGTTTGCAGTCAGTGTGTATGATTTTCTTGCATAATAACGTTTAAGCACCAAAGGATTATTTGCATCAACGCTTCCGCTTGTTATTCCGCCTTGTTCAGCTGTTTTTTCTTCATAGTATGGTGAATTTCCATAGATACTATGCTGCGGAATCTCTACTGTAGCGCTTTCAAGCTGGTCATTCTTTGGTTCGCTGATTATAAGGACATATTCATCGTCATTCTTATTCTGTAAGTAGTATTCAAAATAATATGTCGGATTATCTTCCCATTTAACATAGAGAGTTATATTCTCTCCGCCCATAATGGTTGATGTGTATTTTGTTCCCTCATCGAATGTAGAGGTTGTGTACCAACCGCCGAAATGTTTACCTGCAGGCGGCGTTTCAGTGCATGAAAGGTCTACAGTTGCACCATATTTATATGGAGCACTACTAATCACATCAGTTTCGGTCCTCTTAAATGTGATGGTGTATCTTTTTCTGTTATACTCCAACCTGAATTCTGTATCTCCTGCTGCACTTACCTGCTTAACAACAGAAATATCAGTAATGAGGTCAAAATGTTCATAATTAACGGTTGCCAAATCTTCAGCCGTAACACTTACATTGTCGCCTTCTAAACCATAGTGTGTTATACTGTCACCCGGCATTTCAGTATATCCATCATCGTTAGCATTTTGCTGATAAAATCTAATTACATAAGGATATTTCTGAATCCAATGAGCATAAAGTTCCAACTCATTACCGCTTACTTTTGCCAGAATATCATCCCAGGAAGTGGTTGCATTAATTTCAATTCCCGTATCATCTGCTGAGGTAAACCATCCGCCAAATTCCCATTGTTCACCCTTGGTTGGGTTAGGAAGGTTTAATGCAGCTTCATACTTGTAAGGCTGAGAAGATTCGGTATTTCCGCCTGTTGCTCCCTGATAATCAAAGTTAAAGGTGTATGTGTTTCTGGTGTAGTAGTATTTAAGTGTGGTACCACCAAATCTGTCTACAGCTGCTTCATTTACTGTTCCGACAATGTCAAGGTCTACTGCAAATCCTGTAACATCTGTTTTGTATACATTTGAAACATGTGAGCCTGCTTTCGCATACTTAGTTTCAGGATCTTTTTCATATCCATCTGTACGCTTTTCATAATAGTGCTCAACTGTGTAAGGAACATCTTTTGCATCCCATTTTGCGTAAATTTCTGTTGCAGTTGTTGCCACAAACGCTTCTCCGTTTTCAAGCTTGGTTGTTTCTTCAAATGCCGAAGATGTATACCAGCCTTTAAACTCATAACCTGTCTTTGAAGGTGTTGGAAGATTTATTGTCTGTTCGTACTTAAATGTGTAAGAATCTAAGCCATTCTTTTCATCTGCACCATTATAGTTTGCAGTCAGTGTGTATGATTTTCTTGCATAATAACGTTTAAGCACCAAAGGATTATTTGCATCAACGCTTCCGCTTGTTATTCCGCCTTGTTCAGCTGTTTTTTCTTCATAGTATGGTGAATTTCCATAGATACTATGCTGCGGAATCTCTACTGTAGCGCTTTCAAGCTGGTCATTCTTTGGTTCGCTGATTATAAGGACATATTCATCGTCATTCTTATTCTGTAAGTAGTATTCAAAATAATATGTCGGATTATCTTCCCATTTAACATAGAGAGTTATATTCTCTCCGCCCATAATGGTTGATGTGTATTTTGTTCCCTCATCGAATGTAGAGGTTGTGTACCAACCGCCGAAATGTTTACCTGCAGGCGGCGTTTCAGTGCATGAAAGGTCTACAGTTGCACCATATTTATATGGAGCACTACTAATCACATCAGTTTCGGTCCTCTTAAATGTGATGGTGTATCTTTTTCTGTTATACTCCAACCTGAATTCTGTATCTCCTGCTGCACTTACCTGCTTAACAACAGAAATATCAGTAATGAGGTCAAAATGTTCATAATTAACGGTTGCCAAATCTTCAGCCGTAACACTTACATTGTCGCCTTCTAAACCATAGTGTGTTATACTGTCACCCGGCATTTCAGTATATCCATCATCGTTAGCATTTTGCTGATAAAATCTAATTACATAAGGATATTTCTGAATCCAATGAGCATAAAGTTCCAACTCATTACCGCTTACTTTTGCCAGAATATCATCCCAGGAAGTGGTTGCATTAATTTCAATTCCCGTATCATCTGCTGAGGTAAACCATCCGCCAAATTCCCATTGTTCACCCTTGGTTGGGTTAGGAAGGTTTAATGCAGCTTCATACTTGTAAGGCTGAGAAGATTCGGTATTTCCGCCTGTTGCTCCCTGATAATCAAAGTTAAAGGTGTATGATTTTCTTGTATAGTAAAGCTTAAGTACAAGACCGCCGTCTGCAGTAACTGTACCGCTCTTTATTTCTTCTGCATAGCCGTCTGCATAATCAAATCCTGTGATAGTTACAGGACTTGCAGTAACGCTGCCCAAAGGAGCATAGAATGTTTGAACTTCAGGTGCAATGCCGGTATAATCTCCTGCAGTCAAGCCTTCCTTATAATGCTCTACTTTATACTGATATGTGCTTACCGAAGAAGACTGCCAATAAGCATACAGAGTTATTTCAGACTCTGTAATATCAATTCCAAGTTCACTTTCGTTTGTAATTTCATCACCTGTACCATTTGGCAAAGTAAACCATCCGCCAAATGTATAACCTGCTCTTGAAGCAGTTGGAAGGTTTAAAGTTTCGCCAAACTTATACAAAGTTTTGGGAGTGCCTTCAATGCTTCCGTTTTGAGCGTCAAAAGTAAATGTATATCTGTTTCTGTCATAGAAAAGTTTAAGAACTAACGAATTGTCGGCTGAAATTGTACCGTCGGGCACCCTTTCAGCATGTGTAGTATTTTCAGTAAAGCCCTGATATGACTTAACCTCTGCCGACACCGAATCTCCGGCATTACCGGTTAAAATTTTGGTATCCGCACTAACTACTGAATATGTTCCGTCAAGATTTTCCTGATAGTGTTCTACTTTATAAGTATTCAGCGTTGTCCAGTAAGCATAAACATTTACATCAGCTGTGCCTATTGTAATCTGAGTCAACTGCTCGCCCTGACCATTGGGCTGAGAATACCAACCTGCAAAATTAAGGTCACCATTACTAAAACCTGTTGTAGGAAGTACAACGGTTGCACCATATTTAGCATTTATTACTGTAGATACTGCTGACGGATCTGTAATAGTAGCACCGCCAAAGTCTAATGTAACTGTATGTTCGTCTCTTACATAGTAAAGCTTAAGCACTAAAGAACCACCTGACAAAACTGTGCCTGTTGCTACCCTTGAGGCATGTGTGGTATCTTCTGTAAAGCCTTCATATGTTTTTGCTGTTGCAGTCACACTGCTTCCGATAGTTCCTGAAAGTGTTTCTGTATCATAAAGCACAAACGAACCATCCAAAGCTTCCTGATAATGCTGAACAGTATAGTTTGCAGTAGTCGGTGTTCCGCCACCGCCACCGCCGCCGCCACCGCCGCCTCCGCCGGTGGTACTGCTGCCTGTTCCTTGTTTGAATGTAACCGGTGTATGGTCTAACATTTCGTCGAATATAACTTCGTCACTGTAATGGTCAAAATGTACTACACCATTAACGTTTTTAACTGTAACACCGCCATCTGTATGGGTTTGTCCCTTAAATGAAATATGCACAGCACCCCTGATAAGGATACGGCCTGTTACTTTAACATTGGTGAGAATAATTGTGCTTGTTCCAACACCATCACCCAAAATAAGGTCACCGTTAATAACCAAATCTTTAATCTCTGTGAACGGCTCATTAATCATAAGGTTACCTTCAAATGTGGTAATGCCGTCCTGTGCATCATAATAATGCTTAATGATGTTATACAGAAGCTGTGCAAACTCTTCCCTTGTGATAAATGCCTTCGGATTGATATTTGAATTCTCATCACCATTTACATAGCCATTTGCTGCCATAGAAGCAAGGGGATCAATCGCCCAGTCTGAGATATCTGCTTTATCCTTAAATCTGTCAAGATGCGAAGCGTCATAACCGCTCAAAACCATTGCTCTTGCCACGATTGCGATAGCTTCTTCTCTTATAATAAAAGCATCGGGACGCATAGTTCCGCCTGCGTCACCATACAATGTTTGCATATTATAAGCTTTCTGAATGTCGCTATAGTACCACTCTGACCTTACAACATCCAGAAAATGTGAAACATCCTTCTCAACCGTTGCACCAAATGCACGGTTAATAATTGTAGCCATTTCTGCTCTGGTAAGATAATCCTCCGGATGAATACGGTCATTACTCCTACCATATATAAGCTCATTCTCGACAGCATGAAGCATTGCTTCTCTTGACCAGCCTGTCGGGAAATCCACAAAGCCATAAGTGCCGTCTGCAAAAACCGGTAAAACCGATGGAATAAGCATAGTAAGTGCAATAATTATGCTTATTACTGATTTTACGCATTTTTTCATATATTTCTCACCCTTTCTGCATTTTTTTATTAAGCCGTTACTCGCTTTTAACTTCCAAAAGCGGGATTTCTGCCAAAACCGGTATGTTGAACTTGCCCGTAATGTCATCTGCATCTTTAACTGTATCATCCAGCCATTCAATAAAGATTGCAAGTGCGCAACCTATAATAAAACCAAGCACCAATGCCAAAAATATATTCTTGGTAATATTTGGATAAGAATGTCCCGAGGGAAGCTCCGGATGGTCAATTATTCTGACACTTCCGCCAACAACAACTCGCGAAATTTCCGCCTGAGCATTGTTTAATATTGTTTCAACAATTATCGCAGCATGCTCTCTATTCGGACATCTTGCAGTAATGCTCATAATTTCGCTTTCGTTTTCAGTTCCCATAGAAACCATTCTCGAGATTTCTTTGTAAGTGTAATCAAGTCCGCTTTCTGCAGCAACAATTTTGTAGAACGTGTTGCTTGAAAGTATCAACGAATATGTATTTGTAAGCTCCTGAGCCGCAAGAATTGAATTGTAATCAAGACTTGTTCCGCCCTGAAGTGCCGCCGTATTGTCAATAGTAATGTATAGTGTTCCTTTGGCTGAATAAAGCGGTGTAATTCCGAATTTTGTATACCCGAAGCTGACAGTTCCTGCAACTATTGTAACTATTAAAACAAGCCACCATCTTTTCAGTACAGCCTGAATCAGTCCAAATATATCAATTTCTCTTTCTTCCATTGTAAATTTCTTCCTTCCTGAATATTAACTTCCGTCTAATCGTTCCAAACAATTCTTCTTAAGCTTGCGTTTGACGGACTGATATACATATCATTCAAAGGACCGTTAGTGGAAATATCAATGAAATATGTTGTACCTGCCTTTGCCTTAACATCTTCACTCATATCACATTTTCCAATGATTTCACCAAGACCTTTACCTTCGGGATTTGATGCAACATAAACCTTTGCTCTCATAATAACTTCATTTCCCGCATTTGAAACCATGGTGGGATAAACTCTTATATAAATTTCAGCACCGCTTGCTTTTGCCTTAGTTTGAATACCGTTTGCAAAAGTTGTGAAAATTTCAAAGAAATCCTTTGAGAATTCAGTAAATTCTGCAGCAGAACCTTCAATAGGTGTTGTATATACAACATGGGGTATGCCTTCAAGTAAAATTCCGAAGGAATTATCTGCTTTTTTATACAAATAAGCTTCTTTGCTTAGTTTTTCATCATTTTCAATGCCGCTTGAAGAACTTATCTGGGAACCTGTAAGATTATCAAGCTGCAAAAGGATAGATGCAATTTCCTTATGTGTTATTGCCTTGTCATTATGCAAAAGCCCGTCGCCGCTTGCGAAAACGCCGCGTCTGTTGGTATATGTAAGAAGCATATTCATCATAAGATTGCCCTTTGCATCAAATTCAGCATCTTCATAGTAATCACCAATTCTTCCAATTACGGGAGAATCGTTCGCCTTGAACATAAATCCGTACATAAGAGCTGCAATTGTTTCCTGCTGATTTGCAGTTTTTTCAGCATATTCTTTGGTATTGTTAGCTTCGCCGAACACCTGCTTTGCCATATATGCAACGTCATTTTTATATTCGCTGTCATAATCAGGTGTTTCAACATACATATCCTTATTGTAAAGGATTGACTGTGTTCCGTAAGCAAGTCTTAAAGCTGCTCTTGAAAGCTGACCTATTGTAACAGTTTCGTTTTCACTGTACTTTTCATCAAAAAGCATTGTAGTATTGAAAATCTTTTCCAGCACAATTTCATCAACGTTATCTGCAAGTAAATTCTGCTTTGAAGTATCAACCTTCCTGGAACGGAGAATAAGCGTAACCGCCTCTGCTCTTGACAAATCGTCAGGCAGTCTTAAATTCATACCATCGTCGCCAATCATAAGACCGTATGAATAAGCCCAGGCAACCGCATCCTTGTTATCATGTTGATCTGCTATCATCCCGGGAACCGCAATTTCGGTTTCGGTTCCGTATCTGTTCCATAAAATGTCCAAAACTTCAGCTCTTGTAATATTTTCATCGGGACGGAAGTTTCTTTTATCCGTATCAACACCCGAATTCATTACATAAGAATATGCCCAGTGGCTTTTCGGAAGGTCTGCAAAGTCACCTGTTTTTGTCTCATTTGTTGTGCCGATAAGCTTTACAAACTCCGCTCTTGTAACGTGAGCCTCGGGGCGGAAAGTCCCGTCTGAATATCCGTTAATAACGCCTTCTGAGCTAAGTTCAATAATGTTGCTGTATGCCCAATGGCTGCCTGATAAGTCCTTAAAATCAGCAGCAAAAGCACCAAACGCCATTATAACACAAAGTGCTGCACAAAGGGCAGCGCTGAAAAATAGTTTTTTGTTCATAAAATTTCACCCTTATCTGTTATTTTCACCAAAGCCGACAGCCTCGTATATCGTAGTTACCGCGTCCTTGTTTTTGTTACACAAAAGCTCAAAAACCGGAACTTTATCCAAAACGCCTTCAATAAGTGTTAAGCAGTTATCCAAAAGTCCACCCTCAGGCGGCTTTCTGAACTCGTTAAACACTCTGTAAAAAGCATCTAATCCAAAAAGTCTTTTTGCTGAATTGCTTTCCGCTCTGTCAAGGCAGACAATTGCCTTAAGCGGAACCTTAACATTTGTATTAATCGCGGTTTTTCCGCTCCATGGAGTACCATAAGCGAAACACACGTTGTTTTCAATTTTAAGAAGCGGTGTATCGTCGTTAAAAATAACAACATCATCACCAAAAACATCTTTCCACAGCGATGTATGGGTTGATTTTCCCGTGCCCGACGGTGCTGAAAATAAAATTCCGCTGCCCTTATAACTTAAAGCAGAGGAATGAAAAACTCCTGCCCCGCGGCTTAAAACCGTATATGTAAACACATCGCCAAGTAAATAAAAAACTCTTTGCTCAATCGGAAGTCCTCCGAAAGGCTCAATATCGTAAACTAAAAGCTCAATATTTTTAAAATCCTTGTCCCAGTTTACAAGACCTGCTATTTCATCAAGGTCTGAATATTTAATGTACGCACCAAGCGTACCATCTTTTTTTTTAATCCAGAGCCATCTGCCGACTCTTTCGCCTATATGCACAAATTCATCGGGGAGCGATATGCTTTCTTTTACTTTACACCTGACTGTAAAGTCTGCCTCCCCCGAAAAAGTGCTTTCATAATCTTTGAATCTTGTAAAAATGTAAGAAGGATGCTCACTGATAACATCAATATTAAAACCTGCGACAGTATATTGCATAGTAAAAGTGAACATCCTCTCATATTTTTATTTAATTTGCAGTGCTAAAATCAGCTTAATCTATCGTCATCAGTCATTTCGTACATCAGTACGCCCTGCTGAGCGAGAGTAGTACCTGTTGTTCTCTTATAGATAGTCTTGGGTACTAATGCAGCGATATTTTCAGCAACTGCTAATTCAACAACCTCTAAAACAGGTTTCTGATAATTTTTCATAGAATTTACCTCCTGAATTTGTATCGTTATTGATACAGTCGCTTAATTATTCAACAATAGTTACTGTCACTGCGTCTGTTGCTACTTCGCCTGCATATGCTGCTACCTTATAGGTGCCTGCTACGATTGCAGTATCATCAACTTCCACGCAGAAGCCGCCGTTATCACCCATACCAAGTGCGGGTAATTTAACTGCTGTTTCGTAATTTTCAGCTACATCCCATGCAGCTGCGCCGTCAAGTACAGCTTCGCCGCCGATTAAGATACCATAGTCTGCATCCTGAGCACATGTAGCTTTAGCAAATGCTGTGATTTTACCAACTTCAGCTTTTACGGTTCCGATTTTAACTTCAGCAGCTGCTTCTTTTGTTTTGATAACGATAGTATCGCCATCTTTAATAGCAGGTGTGCATACAAACACACTGCCATCTTTTGCATACCAAACATCAATTGCTTCATCATTTAATTCTACCGCATCGATAGCTGCTCCCTGAGGGATCACAGCTTCAATTTCTCTTACGAGATAAGTGTCAGAATATTCGTCTGCTTTTTTAGCAATTGTCTGTTTTTCAGCTTCACCGTCGTCAACCTGAACATAAATTGTCCAGCCTTCGATTTCTGCTTCCTGTGCTGAGTCTTCTGTTGAACCACCGAACTTAACAGTAGCCTTTACATTATCAGAATCTGTCTGATATGTAAATACTACATCGTCAGTTCCGTTAGCTGTTGCCTGGTCGATGTAAACTGCGTTCTCTTCTGAGAAGCTACCGTTATTGTAAGCAACGTAAGTAGCCATGTCGCCTTTTTCCAAGCCTGAAGCAACAGATGTAACTTCGATAGTATTCTGATTAATATAAGTGGTAGTTGTTGTGTACTCTGCAGCAAATGAAACAACACCTGTAGATACCATCAAAGCTACAGTAAGTGCAAGCGCACTAACTACTTTGAAAATTCTCTTACATTTCATCTTTATTCCTCCCAAACAAACTTTATAAAATTTCCTGCCTGTCGATGGAAATCTGACCGTCTTTTACACTTAAAAGCTTGCTGCAACTTAAAAGTGCTTCTTTACGGTGAGTGATGAACAAACACGTTTTGTTCAACCCTCTTATTTCCTCCAACACCCTGATTTCGGTTTCACGATCAAGTGCAGACGTTGCTTCATCAAGCAACAAGATCTCAGAATTCCGATACAATGCCCTTGCGATAGATAATCGCTGTACCTGTCCTTCAGAAAGACCAAGTCCGCCTTCACCTAAACCGGTATCAAGCTTTAATGGCAGCTGACTGATGAGTTCATCAAGCTGCGACACTCTGATGACTTTTTCAACCAGCTTTAAATCTATGTTGTCAGAACCGAAAACCACGTTTTCTGCTATTGTGCCGGATAATATCAGGTTACCTTGAGGCACATAAGAAAACAAGCTTCTCGTTTCTGTATCAACCAAAACCTTCTGACCATTTCGGTCAACTATGTAAATCTCGCCCGATTGGGCATTAAGCACTCCCAAAATTAATTTTATAAGTGTGCTTTTTCCAATTCCCGACTCGCCGTATATTCCAACGATATCGCCCTTTTCAATTTCGCAGGATGCGTTTTTGAAAACAGGCTTGTCATCGTAAGCGAAGGTAACATCTTTAAGAACAATTTTCTCAAATCCGTCAAAGCTTTTGCAACTGCCCTGCTTTTCATCCGGAAGGTTTTTTAGTTCCAAAATTCTTTCGGATGAGGCAATCGCCGAATAATACTGCGGGAAAAGCGATGACAACGACTTCAGCGGCGACTGAATTTGCGAAACAAGCTCAAGCATTGCAACAATCTCGCCAAAAGTCATAAGTCCTGCAGAGAGCTTATACGCTCCCCATATAAGTGTCAGATAGTAGCCTGCCGTAATGGACAGAAAGAACATTACGTTAGCTAAGATGCTGACATTATTTTTATTTATCAAAACCTTGTAATTATCAAGTTGATAACCATTACACTTGTCCGTCATATGCTTTTCCTTCTGAAAAGCCTTGACCGCAAGAAGATTTCTGAAACATTCCTGCATAAAGGATTTAACCACGCCGTCTGTTTCAATTGAGTCTTTGTGGAGTATTTTAAGCTTTTTTCTGAAAAACCTTGCAGTTAAGAGTGCAAGCGGGGCTACAATCAGGTAAATCACTGCGTAAACCCAGTCAAGTGCGAAAAGCACTGTAAAGCTTAACACCACTCCGATTGAAAGCGACAATGCCGTAGGCACAATATCAACTACTGCGTTTGACACAACATTAACATCGCTTGTGAGCCTGTTGACCAGCTCTCCCGAATGGTAAAAGTTAACTTCCGTTAAATCTTTTCTTACCACACTTCCGAAAAGGTCGGTCTTTATTTTAATTCTCACCTGTGCCTGAGTTTTAACATAGCACTTTGAGAGGATAATTTGCAATACAAGCTGCAGCACCACCAGCAAAAACAACCCGAGAGCTTCTCTTACGAGATTTCCCTCCGCCTCTTTTGATGCAACATCCAGAAGCCTTTGTGATGCAATGGCAAAGCCGACACCGAAAACACTTATCAGAACAGAAATCGCAGTAAGTCCTAAAACTCCTCCGCCGAAATCTCTGATATTTTTAAAAAACCATTTCTTAGCGCCGTCTGTTTTTTTCAAAATAACCATTTCCTCAGTTTCTTAAGTATTCTAAGTATTTTGCGCCTGTTTTTAAGAACGGCTGCCCAAACGATGCAATAAATTTTATACACCTTGCCGGTGCAGGAAATAACCTTGCCGCCTGCTCTTATTATATTATCAACCTTTGCAATAACCTGATTTTCATAAACCGGATGCTCAAGCTCCTGTTCAAAATCGCCTGCTATTGACAAGGCACCGTTATCTTTTTTCAGCACTCTGTGAAGCACATATGACCCATCGCTTCTTTTATAAAGAACGATATCGTATTTACCGATGCTGTCGCACTTCACAACCTCTACCTCATCGCGGTTTCCCCTTAAAAGAGGATACATACTGTTCCCCTTAACCGTAAAGCGTACACGCTCTGCAGTTTTCAAAAGGTCGCTTATAAGCGGCATAAGTTCTTTTGTACTTAAAATCTTTTTCGCACTCATATCAGCAGATTTTTTTCATCAAGAAGCTTTACAAACTCTGCCACATCGCAAGACGCTGTTTCTTCATCAACATCATACTCTCCCAAAAGTGCTTCGGTGAGTTGCTGCTGCGATTTGTCAGTTTTGAGTGCCTCCCACAAGAATGCACCTGTTTCGTTGAGTGAAATCATCGCCTTGAAGTCAATCATAGCGTTGCCTGTAGGAACTACAACATATTCGCCTGCAACTTTTTTAAGCAAAAAACCTTCTTTAAGACGCATTGGTTCACCTTCCGAAAAAAAAGTACGTGAAAAAGCACATAGTTATACCTATGTAAGATGATTATAGCATACATGAATTGCAAAATCAAGTGTTTTTTTAAAATTTTTTCGGCAAACAAAAACAAGCAGTCCCTCTGCACAAGAGAGACTGTTCTTTTGCTTATTCACCACAATATTTAGCGGGATTTAAATATGAACCATTTTTTCTGATTTCAAAGTGAAGATGAGGTCCTGTACTGTTGCCCGTACTTCCCACATAACCGATAAGCTGCCCCTTTGCAACCTTCTTGCCCGAGCTTACAACAAGTTTTGAACAATGGGCATACAAGGTTTCATATCCGTTGCCATGGTTAATCTTAATCATCTTGCCATAGCCGCCGCCCCAGCCTGATGCCGTAACCGTTCCGCCGTCTGAAGCATAAATCGGTGTTCCGTATGATACTGCCCAGTCAATACCTGTATGGTAACCTCTGCTTCTGTTGCCGAAGGAAGATGAAACATATCCGCCCGAAATAGGCTTTGCAAATCTTCCTGTTGCCGCAGTTTTTGGTTTCGGCTTTGTTCCCACCAGAAGAATTTCGGTAACAGGCTCACTGATAACCGTCTTTTCAGTGATTTCACGCTCAACCTCGTGGTCATTTACAAATGTAACGGTTGCTCTTACCCTCGTTTCACCGTTTGACCCCTTCTGATAGGTGCTGTAGGTGCCTGCATTCAATGATGAACTGTATCTTTTTTCGGTTTCATAAGGATAGTATTCGGTATAAGTAATATCCTTTACGACTTTAATATCCATCATCGGCTCCGGATAATTGACTCTTAAAACACTGCCTATCTGAAGTATTTCGCTGTCTAAATTATTCATAGTCATAAGATAATCCGTAGGAACATCGTTTTCTATGCCGATACTCCACAGGGTATCCCCTTCCACAATCGTGTAAAGACCTTCTTCCGAATCTGTACCTGCAAGTCTTGAAAGTGCGGCACTTTCTTCGAGGATTTCGGTATATACTACTTTTTCATCCTTGTAGGTTATTTCATTCTGAATTTCTACAGATATGATAGTACCGCTGCCGCATACCTGTTCCTGATATTTTTTAACTATAGCTTCTGCAGCCGCCTTGTCCTTTGCTGCAAAAGCAAATTCGCCGTCAATATATACAGATGCGGCGTCGGCATAAAATGAAAGTTCGCTTTTTATAACCTGTTCAATATCATCTTCTGCAACAAACTTTGAGTTGGGAGCAAACGCAGGAACAAGACTTGCTGTTACGTCTGAAACCGACTCATCATCAATTGCTTCCGCAAGTTCCTGATAAATATCGTCGATTTTATCCTGTACGCCGTCTTTTTCCGCAACGTATCCCAGAGTCTTGTTATTGAACACAACGGCGTAGCCCACCTGCACATTTGAAACAATTGCAAGGATTACCGCAAACACAAAAAATCCGATCACTGTTGATTTTGCAACAACAGAATTCTTTTTAATATAATTTATAAATCCCATAACCGCAAGACTAATCTTTGACGGTGCTTTTTTAATTTTCACTTTTTCTGCGACAGCGGTTTCGTTTTGCCCGCCGTTTTCCATTTCAGGACTTTCCTGATTTGAAATCATATTTCGCATCTTATCCCTCCCCATATTAATAGTATACTCAAATGGTTACAAAAATATTACAAAAATGTTACAATATTATAATATTCTTTACCAAATTCTTTTTTCCTTTTGAAATTCAGAAAAAATTTGCATTTTTTCATTATTTATACTATACTAATAGAAGAAAGTGAGGGGAAAATATGTTTGAGATAATTTCAGGGCTATTGAAATACTTATTCATCACCGTTATTTATTTTTTTATGTTCAGCATAATAAGACTTATATATCTTGACATAAAGCATTCCCGTATGGGTACTGTTATCGACGACAACCCCTATATAAAGCTTATGAACAGAATAAAATCTGTTCCGTTCAGAGTTGAAGAAAGCTACAGTATCAAAAACAAATACACAATTGGAAGAGGTGCCAAAAGCGATATTATTATCCCCGACCCCTTTATGTCATCGGTACACGCACAGTTTTTAAAATCACACGATATATGGACTGTTGTTGACAACAACAGTACCAATGGTACTTTTGTAAACGGCGAGCAGGTTAGTAATGATCCCTGTGCAATCAAAACAGGCGACCTGATTAAAATCGGTCAGCTGATGTTTGTGTTTGTTGAGCCTGTATTTGACGAGGACTGATAAATGATTTCAGGAAGCAACCCGGGAATTTTAATTAAAAGAATAATTGCATATGCTTTTACTGTTTTGGTTATGGTGTCTATTTTCTCCTTTTCGGCACAGCCTGCCTCAAGGTCCGCAAACACAAGCAAAGGCATAACCAAAAAAATTGTAAACGCAATTACAAAAAATAAAAATATTTCCCAGAAAAAGAAAAATGAAATGGCAAAAAAATGGAACAACTTTATCAGGAAAGCTGCCCATTTTGCTTTATATTTATTGCTTGGTGCCTCAAGCTTTTTAAGTGCATCGCTTACTTTTATAAAAAAAGGAAAGCATTTTGTTCAAAAAAACGCACTCATTGCTTTTGCGTTTTCAGTTCTTTATGCGATAAGCGACGAAATTCATCAGCTTTATGTCCCCGGACGAAGCTGTGAACTTCGCGATGTGCTTATTGATGCATCGGGAAGCATAGTGGGAATTTTCATAATTTCAAGTGTTCTGTATTTATTAAGTAGAAAAAGGCAGTCTCAACTCCCAAATCTTCTAAATGACATAACCTGAAAAAATAAAAAAAGCTTGGGATAAACCCAAGCTTTTTAAAGTTCAAATTAGTCGTTAATAGCTGTAACAACACCTGAACCTACTGTTCTACCACCTTCACGAATAGCGAATCTGAGTCCTTCTTCGATAGCGATAGGTGTGATAAGTTCAACGTCCATAGTTACATTATCGCCGGGCATGCACATTTCTGTACCTTCAGGCAATGTGATAACACCTGTAACGTCTGTTGTTCTGAAATAGAACTGTGGTCTGTAGTTGTTGAAGAAAGGTGTATGACGGCCACCTTCATCCTTAGTAAGAACGTAAACTTCGCCCTTAAACTTCTTGTGAGGATTGATTGAACCCGGTTTAGCAAGTACCTGTCCTCTTTCGATTTCGTTTCTCTGAATACCTCTTAAGAGTACACCAACGTTATCGCCGGCTTCAGCATAGTCGAGAAGCTTTCTGAACATTTCGATACCTGTAACAACAACTTTTCTTGATTCATCAGCAAGACCAACGATTTCAACTTCTTCTGAAGTTCTGAGCTGACCTCTTTCTACTCTACCTGTAGCAACTGTACCACGGCCTGTGATTGAGAATACGTCTTCTACAGGCATAAGGAACGGAAGGTCTGCTTTTCTTTCAGGTGTAGGAATGTATTCGTCAACTGAATTCATAAGATCAACGATCGGTTTGTAAACAGGATCGTTAGGATCTGTTGATGTTGATTCCAAAGCCTGGAGAGCTGAACCGATAGTAATCGGAATATCATCACCCGGGAATTCATATTCGTTAAGAAGATCTCTAACTTCCATTTCTACCAATTCGAGAAGTTCAGGATCGTCAACCTGGTCAGCTTTGTTCAAGAATACTACCAATGAAGGAACGCCTACCTGTCTTGACAAAAGGATATGTTCTCTTGTCTGAGGCATAGGACCGTCTGCTGCTGATACAACGAGGATACCGCCGTCCATCTGAGCTGCACCTGTGATCATGTTTTTAACATAGTCAGCGTGGCCGGGGCAGTCAACGTGAGCGTAGTGTCTAGCGTCTGTTTCATATTCAACGTGTGATGTTGAAATTGTGATACCTCTTTCTCTTTCTTCAGGAGCCTTATCGATGTTAGCATAGTCTGTAAATTCAGCCTGGCCCTTCATACCGAGAACTTTTGTGATTGCTGCTGTCAATGATGTTTTACCATGGTCAACGTGGCCGATTGTACCAATGTTGACATGGGGCTTATTTCTTTCAAATTTTTCCTTAGCCATTTTTAATTTCCTCCTTTTTTTATAAAAAACAAAAATTTATTATTTGTAATTACTATTATAAACTATTTCAACAGAAATTGCAACTATAATTTTTTAAATTATTCACTCTTTGATCTTTCTGCAATAATTTTGTCCATAATAGATTTCGGAATAGGTTCAAAGTGACTGGGCTGCATGGTGTACTGACCTCTGCCCTGTGTATTTGAACGCATATCTGTTGCATATCCGAACATTTCTGAAAGCGGAACGAAAGCTGCGATAGCCTGAACGCCGTTTCTTGCTTCCATACCCTGAATCTGACCACGTCTTGAGTTGATATCGCCCATAACGTCGCCCATGTATTCATCGGGAACAACAACGTCAACCTTCATAATAGGTTCTAAGAGAACCGGATCTGCTTTCTTCATACCGTCTTTAAATGCCATAGATGCTGCAATCTTAAACGCCATTTCAGATGAGTCAACTTCATGGTATGAACCATAAGTAAGAGTACATCTAACGTCAACAACGTTATAGCCTGCAAGAACACCTGCCTGCATAGCACCCTGAATACCTGCGTCAACTGACGGAATGTATTCTTTCGGGATAGCACCGCCGACAATTTTGTTAACAAATTCGTAACCTGAACCGGGCTCTAACGGTTCCATTGTCATAACAACGTGACCGTACTGACCCTTACCGCCTGACTGACGAGCGTACTTGCACTCGGTTTCAACAGTCTTGGTGATAGATTCTTTGTAAGAAACCTGAGGAGCACCAACGTTAGCTTCAACTTTAAATTCTCTTAAAAGTCTGTCAACGATAATTTCAAGGTGCAATTCACCCATACCGGCAATAATTGTCTGACCTGTTTCTTCGTCTGTATAAGTTCTGAAAGTCGGGTCTTCTTCTGCAAGTTTTGCAAGAGCAATACCCATCTTTTCCTGACCTGCTTTTGTTTTAGGTTCGATAGCAACGCTGATAACAGGTTCCGGGAATTCCATTGATTCCAAAATAACCGGATGTTTTTCATCACAAAGAGTATCACCTGTAGTTGTGTTCTTAAGACCAACTGCAGCTGCGATATCACCTGAATAAACAGTTTCGATATCTTCTCTGTGGTTAGCGTGCATCTGAAGTATTCTTCCGAGTCTTTCTTTGTGTCCTTTTGACGCATTGAGAACGTAAGAACCTGCATTTACTGAACCTGAATATACTCTGAAGAAGCAAAGTTTACCAACAAACGGGTCTGTTGCAATCTTAAATGCAAGTGCTGCAAAAGGTTCTTCGTCTGATGAAGGTCTTGTTTCTTCTGCCTCTGTATCAGGGTTAACGCCCTTGATAGCAGGAACGTCTAACGGTGAAGGCATATATTCAATGATAGCGTCCAAAAGAAGCTGAACGCCCTTGTTTCTGTATGAAGTACCGCAAAGCATAGGAACGATTTCATTGTTGATTGTAGCTTTTCTCAAAGCTTTTTTGAGTTCATCAACAGTGATTTCTTCACCTTCCAAATACTTGTCCATAAGAGCTTCGTCTGTTTCAACGATTGCTTCAATCATCTTATCTCTGTATTCTTTAGCTTTGTCCATCATATCAGCGGGGATTTCCTCCTCGCCATACTGCATACCCATTTCGTCGTAATAAACTTCAGCTTTCATATTCATAAGGTCAACGATACCTTTGAAAGTATCTTCAGAACCGATAGGAAGCTGAATCGGAACGCCGTTAGCTTTAAGACGGTCATGAACCATGTTAACAACATTATAGAAGTCTGCACCCATAATGTCCATCTTGTTAACATAAATCATTCTCGGTACGCCGTAGTCATCAGCCTGTCTCCAAACTGTTTCTGACTGAGGCTCAACACCGCCTTTAGCACACATAACTGTAACAGAACCGTCCAATACTCTGAGTGAGCGCTGAACTTCAACTGTAAAGTCAACGTGTCCGGGTGTATCAATAATATTAATTCTGTTCTTGATTCCTTTGTAAGGACCTACCTGAGGTTCCCAGAAACAAGTAGTAGCCGCAGATGTGATTGTGATACCACGTTCCTGCTCCTGAACCATCCAGTCCATTGTAGCAGAACCATCGTGTGTTTCACCGATTTTACGGTTTTTACCTGTGTAGAACAGAATTCTTTCAGTAGTAGTTGTTTTACCGG
>CAZBJD010000001.1:0-89403 GCA_964492155.1 uncultured Eubacteriales bacterium | reverse complement strand
GGTGAGAAAATCAAAATAAAAACCGAAACAGGGAATGAAGTTGTCGTTCATTACGATGATTACGAAAAAACAGTATTTCAATTTGCGGATAAGGTTGAGTCTTTTTATAATCGTTGTATGAAGAAGAATATTCCCGAAAACGCTTTTGAAAGAGACGGATATATTGCTTTTTGGAATGAATGGAACCGAAGAAGATATGGCAAATAGTTTTTGATTTTTAACTTGATACGAGCATATGCGGTCTAAAGACCGCAGCTAAATTCGCCTGGCGGCGAGCTAAATTGAACAAGTTCAGCTAAATTTGCTAACGCAAGCTAAATGTGCTTCGCACGCTTATGGCGAATTTAATTTAGCTACTCCAAAGGAGTTATTTAGCTATGGAGCAAAGCGGAATAATTTAGCTTTGCAACTTGTTGCAAAATTTAGCTAAAATAAGTTGGCATCTAAATTGTGCACCAATTCTATAATTGACGCATACGGAATTTTATAATAATTACATTTGCAAAAAAGGCGGTGGCGCTTGTTGGACAATATAAAAAAACAGATTGAAAATCTTGTAAATGAGCTTAATGAACATGCTCACAAATATTATGTATTAGATAATCCTGATATTTCCGATTATGAATATGATATGAAATATACGCGGTTAGTAAAACTTGAGGAGGAAAACCCTGAGCATATATTGCCATATTCGCCAACGCAACGCGTCGGGGATAAACCTTTAGAGAGCTTTGAAAGCGTTACTCACAATGTTCGGATGCAAAGTCTTAATGATGTCTTTTCGTTTGAAGAATTACTTTCTTTTGATGAAAAGATTTCAAAAAGTATAAATAATTATCAGTATTCTGTTGAATTGAAAATTGATGGACTATCTGTGTCACTTGAGTACAAAAATGGTGAATTCTTCAGAGGTTCAACACGCGGCAATGGTACTGTTGGCGAAGATATTACCAATAATTTAAAAACAATTTCGTCAATACCCTTGAAACTTACCGAGAGTGTTGATATTGAAGTACGCGGTGAGGTTTTTATGCCTAAGACGAGTTTTGAAAAGCTAAATGAACACTGCGAACTTCATGGTTTATCGCTGTTTGCAAATCCAAGAAACGCAGCCGCAGGCTCGCTTAGACAGTTGGATTCAAAAGTAACTGCTGAAAGAAATCTTGATATTTTTGTTTTTAACGTTCAAGCAGTTAGCGGAATAGAATTGAAGGGTCATATTGAATCATTGCAATATCTCAAAAAACTCGGCTTTAAAATTAATCCTGAGACGGTTTTATGCGATAATGTCGAAGACGTTATAAATACTATAGAAAAATTCGGTGAAATGCGTAATTCGTTGCCGTATGACATCGACGGTGCTGTTGTGAAGGTTGATAATTTGCTTCAGCGTGAGCAACTTGGAGAAACAGTTAAGGCTCCAAGATGGGCTGTGGCATATAAATACCCGCCTGAGAAAAAGGAAACTGTTATTGAAGATATTGAAATTAAAGTGGGGAGAACAGGAGTGCTCACTCCTAACGCGGTATTAAAACCGGTTTTTGTTTCCGGTAGTTTAATATCACGTGCTACCCTTCACAACTATGGATACATTGAACAAAAGGATATCAGAATAGGCGATACTGTTATAATTCAAAAAGCGGGGGATATCATTCCGGAAGTTGTTGAAGTTGTTAAGTCTAAAAGAACAGGAAAAGAGATTGAATTTGTTATGCCGATGTTTTGTCCGTCATGCGGCAGCGAAGTTATCAAGGAAGAATCAGAGGCTGCACATAAATGTCATAATATCGAGTGCCCGGCACAATTGCTTCGAAATATAATTCATTTTGTTTCAAAGGAAGCGATGGACATTTCAGGACTTGGCGAGGCAATAATTGAAACTTTTGTTGACAATAATCTAATTCACGGAGCTGCGGATTTATATTATATTAACAGTGATGATATTGCAAACATTGAGGGACTGGGGGAAAAATCGGCAGCAAATTTGATAGCTGCACTACAAAAGTCAAAATCAAACGATTTATATCGTGTTTTGTTTGCTTTAGGCATTCCTCATATCGGACAAGTTGCTGCGAAAAAAATTTGTAATGTCTTGACAAGTATGGACGAGATTATGAACGCAAGCGAGCAACAACTTGCAGAAATAGAAGATATAGGGCCGGTTATGGCAAGATCATTGAAAAGTTTTTTTGAGAATGAACATAACGTTAATGAAGTTGTGAAATTAAAAGATGCAGGCGTAAATATGCAAAAAATAGAATCTGAAAACTCGTCGAATGTTCTTGAAGGAAAAACCTTTGTACTGACAGGAACACTTCCAAATATGACGCGAAATGATGCCAAGAAGCTTATTGAGGATAATTTGGGGAAGGTTTCATCCTCCGTTTCTAAAAAAACTGATTATGTTTTGGCAGGTGAAGAAGCAGGAAGTAAGTTAACGAAAGCAAATGAACTTGGTATTCAAATTATTTCCGAAGAAGAATTTTTGAATATGATTAATAAATAAACTTGAAATACTTAATATTGTGTAGTATTCTATTAATGAGGTGCTTTTTTTGAACACAGTATATTTTGATAACAGTGCAACAACAAAACCGTATGACGAGGTTGTTGAAGTTGTTAATGAAATAATGACAAACAGTTATGCAAATCCGTCCGCGTTGCATTCTGCCGGTATCAATGCGGAACGTTTGATTAACAATGCACGTGGAATTGTTGCACGGTCTTTGGGGTGTAAAGCTGATGAATTGATTTTCACATCTGGCGGTACTGAGGCCGATAATTTGGCAATTTTGGGTGTGGCGGGAGCTTATTCAAGAAAAGGAAAGCATTTAATTACATCGAAAATTGAACATCACGCCGTTTTAGATTGCTTTAAGTATCTTGAAACTGTTGGATTTGAAGTTACTTACATTAATGCAGGTATCGATGGGATTATCGATTTTGAAGAATTGAGAAATTCTGTTCGTGATGATACCATTTTAATTTCAATAATGCTTGCCAATAATGAAACGGGTGTTTTTCAGCCTGTAGACAAAATCCGGTCAATTTCAAGAAATGCAGTTATTCATACGGATGCTGTTCAAGCATACGGCAAGTACGATTTTACCGGATTAGATGTTGACTTGATTTCCGTGTCAGGACATAAGATTCATGCACCAAAAGGAATTGGTGCTCTTGTTGTTAAAAATAAAACCAGATTGAATCAGATTACTTTTGGCGGCGGACAGGAAAAAGGAATTCGTTCCGGAACCTATAACACCGAGGGGATAGTTGGATTAGCTAAGGCGGCTGAGATTACATATAATAATCTTAATGACAATATTTTGTATCTTAGCGATCTTTCTTCATATTTCAAAAAATTAATTGTTGAAAATATACCTGATGTGTTTTTTAACGGTAATGGCGAAGTAAATGTGGTAAGTGTTGCCTTTAAAGGAATAAGAGGTGAGGTTTTACTTCACACGCTGGAAGAAAAAGGAATATATGTTTCTACCGGATCTGCTTGTAACTCAAAATCTGCAAAGATAAGCTATGTTTTAAAAGAAATGGGGATTGACCCCGCAATAGCCGAAAGTACAATAAGAGTTAGTTTTTCTTCCTTTAATACCAAAGAAGAAATTGATTATGCTGTTAAAGAAATATCAGATGCAGTTACATTTTTAAGAAAATTTACCAGAAGATAATGAGGTACTTATGAATCAGATTATTTTACTAAAATTAGGGGAGATAGTATTAAAAGGATTGAACAGACGTTCTTTTGAAAAAAGACTTATGAAAAACGTCAGAAATTCTTTGAAGCATTTGGGTGATTTTGATATGAAAATTGCTCAGTCTACCATATATATTACACCGGGCGACAACTTAGACATTGACAAAGCAACAGAATTACTGAAGAAAATTTTTGGAATTGCTTCTGTCGTTCGTGCTTATGAAACAGATAAGAATTTGGAGAATATTAAGAAGTTGATTACAGAAGTATTTGCCGCTGAATTGACTAAATCTAAAACATTTAAATGTGCCGCAAAACGATCAGATAAACAATTTCCTATGAAATCGCCTGAAATTTGTGCAATAATCGGCGAATATATTTTAGATAATTTCCCTCATTTGAAGGTTAATGTTGAAAATCCCGATATAGTAGTAAACATTGAAATTCGTGATTATGGTGCATACGTTCATACCGGCAAAATGCAGGGTGCAGGCGGAATGCCTGTAGGAAGCAATGGTAAAGCAACTCTGCTTTTGTCAGGCGGAATTGACAGTCCTGTTGCCGGGTATATGACTGCTAAACGCGGTGTTGAACTGAATGCAGTGCATTTTTATTCACATCCGTATACAAGTGAACGTGCAAAAGATAAAGTTATTGAACTTGCTAAAATTATATCCCACTATACCGGGCCTTTCAATTTGCATATTGTTCATTTTACAAAACCGCAACTTGAAATCTACGAAAAATGTCCTGATGATGAGTTAACGGTGATAATGAGACGTGTTATGATGAAAATTACTGAAAAAATTGCAAATAACACGAATTCTATTGCCTTGGTTACCGGTGAAAGTATCGGTCAGGTTGCAAGCCAAACATTGGAGAGCCTGGGAGTTACGGATGCTGCTACAGACTTGCCTGTTATTCGTCCGTTAATTGGAATGGACAAAGAAGAAATTGTGACTATTGCACATAAAATCGGTACGTTTGAAACTTCGATTTTACCATATGAAGATTGTTGCACGGTCTTTGTACCCAAGCATCCCAAAACAAAGCCGAGGTTAGTTGATATTATCGAGTCTGAGGAAGCTCTCGATATGAATGCTATTATTGAAGAATGTGTCAACAACATCGAAACTATTCATATTCATCCATAAGGAGACAACTATAGTGAATTGTGAAATTATAGCGGTTGGAACTGAAATCTTATTAGGGGATATTTTGAACACAAATGCTCAGTATTTATCCAAAGAGCTATCTGCTCTTGGGATAAATATGTATCATCAGTGTGTTGTAGGTGACAATGAAGAACGTTTGATTGATGTGATAAAAACAGCGATTACACGTTCTGATATTATTATTTTAACGGGTGGACTCGGGCCGACTGACGACGATATTACTAAAGAAACTGTTGCTAAAGCTCTTGATATTAATTTGGTTTTTCACCAGGAAAGCTACGATAGAATAGTAGAATTCTTTAAAAACAGACATATGTCTCCAACAAATAAAAAACAAGCTTACGTGCTTGAGAATTCTATAGTTCTTCAGAACAATCACGGCACTGCACCTGGTTGTTTGTATGACAATGATGGTAAAATTGTAATTATTTTGCCGGGACCTCCGTATGAAATGCAACCAATGTTTGAAGATTTTGTTAAGCCATATATTGCTGACAAATCCGCTGATGTTATTAAGTCAAAATTCATTCGTGTCTTTGGAATCGGTGAGTCAAATGCAGCATATATGATAAAGGATATATTAGAAAATCAGACTAATCCTACTGTTGCACCATATGCAAAGCAAACTGAATCACTTTTCAGAGTTACTGCTAAAGCCGAAAACGAAAGTGAAGCAGATTGCCTTATTTCAGATATAACGCAAAAAATTAACGAAATTCTTGGTAACTCTGTGTATGGTTATGACGATGATACTTTGCAATCTGTGTTAATTGACTTGCTTAAACAGAAAAATTTAAAAATATCTTTTGCTGAATCTTGTACTGCGGGGTTAATTGCTTCTAAAATTGGTGAAGTTTCGGGAGCATCCGATGTTTTTGGCGAGAGTTATGTAACTTATGCCAACGATGCAAAACATCGCTTGCTTGGTGTGAATAATGAAACTTTGGAAAAATATGGCGCTGTCAGTGCGGAAACTGCTGTTGAAATGGCACTTGGGGCTAGAAAATGCAGCGGTGCAGATATTGGAATTTCGGTTACCGGAATTGCGGGTCCTACCGGCGGCAGTGATGAAAAGCCCGTCGGATTGACATATATTGGTGCTTCTTATAAAGAAACTACCGCAGTATATAAATATATTTTTAAAGGTAACAGAAATAAAAACAGAGAACTTGCGGCATGTAATGCTTTAAATATTGCAAGGCTTACCATATTAGGAAAGGATGTTGAAAATGATTTGCATTAAGATGAAAAACGGTAAGGAAATGAAGTTAGAACTTTATCCGGAAATTGCTCCAAAAACTGTTGAAAATTTTTTATCGCTTGTTGATAAAAAATTTTATGACGGCTTAATTTTTCATAGAGTAATAGAAGGATTTATGATTCAGGGCGGATGTCCCGAAGGCACCGGAATGGGAGGACCCGGATATTCAATTGTCGGTGAATTTGCAGCAAACGGTATTAAGAATGATTTAAAACATACACGTGGTGTGATTTCAATGGCTCGTTCACAAAATCCAAACTCAGCAGGGTCACAGTTCTTTATTATGCATATGGATGCTCCGCACTTAGACGGAAGTTATGCGGCTTTTGGTAAACTTGTAGAAGGGTTCGATGTTTTAGATGAAATTGCAGCAACTGAATGTAATTATATGGACAGACCTTTGAATGATCAGGTTATTGACTCAATAAGAGTAATATAAGGAGGTATGAATAATGAACATTTTAGTTACCGGTGGAGCGGGTTATATAGGAAGTCATACTTGTGTCCAGTTGTTGGATGCGGGATATGACGTTACTGTTTTAGACAATCTTGATAACAGCTGTGTTAAATCTTTGGAACGTGTTGAAGAATTAACAGGCAAGAAAGTTAAGTTTTATGAAGTAGATTTACTTGATTATGATGCAACAAATAAGGTGTTTGACGAAAATAAATTTGATGCCGTTATACATTTTGCCGGTTTGAAAGCTGTTGGAGAAAGTGTGCGTATTCCAATCAGGTATTATCATAACAACATCACAGGTACTCTTAACCTTTGTGATATAATGTCAAAACATGGCGTTAAAAAACTTGTTTTCAGTTCATCAGCTACTGTGTATGGTGATCCGCATACCGTGCCGATTAAGGAAGATTTTCCGTTGTCTGCCACTAACCCGTATGGTCAGACAAAACTGATGATTGAGTATATTTTAAAAGATATATATAAATCTGATAATGAGTGGGATATAGCAATTTTAAGATATTTTAATCCTGTCGGCTCACATGAAAGCGGAAAAATTGGCGAGGATCCTTCAGGAATTCCAAATAATCTTATGCCATATATTTCTCAGGTTGCAATTGGAAAACTTGAGTATTTGTCAGTTTTTGGTGATGATTACAATACCAAAGACGGTACCGGCGTTCGCGACTACATCCATGTTGTGGATTTGGCAGATGGACATTTAAAAGCATTAAATAAAATCAAAAACAATGTTGGCGTTGTGGTTTATAACCTTGGTACCGGAACAGGATATAGCGTGTTAGATATGGTTAAGGCTTTTTCAAAAGCCAGTGGCGTTGATGTTAAATATAAAATCACAGACCGCCGCCCGGGAGATATTGCCAGTTGCTATGCCGACCCTTCAAAAGCCAGAGATGAATTAGGATTTGAAGCAAAGCATACCTTAGAAGATATGTGCCGCGATTTGTGGAAATGGCAAACACAGAATCCTAACGGCTATAAAGATTAATTTTAAAGGCGAACCATTTGCGGTTCGCCTTAATTTTTAATAATTCTCTTTTCTTACTTCAAAGTAGCTTCTCGGATGATTACAAACGGGACAAACTTGCGGAGCAGAAGTTCCTTTAACCATATGACCGCAATTTCTGCATTCCCAAACAATTTCTTCAGATTTATCGAAAACTTTGTCTGTTTCAACATTATTAAGAAGTGCACGGTATCTTTCTTCGTGGCTTTTTTCAATAGCAGCTACACCGCGGAACTTAGCTGCCAAAGCTTTGAATCCTTCTTCGTCAGCTTCCTTAGCCATTCTTGCGTACATATCTGTCCATTCATCATATTCGCCTTGTGCTGCGTGAAGAAGATTTTCAGCAGTATCACCAAGTTCACCTAATTCTTTAAACCAAAGTTTGGCATGTTCTTTTTCGTTTTCGGCAGTCTTTAAGAACAATTCCGCTATTTGTTCGTAACCGGCTTTTTTAGCAACAGAAGCAAAGTATGTATACTTGTTTCTTGCTTGTGATTCACCGGCAAAAGCTTCCCATAAATTTTTTTCTGTTTTTGTTCCTGCGTATTTATTTTCGCTCATATTAACATCTCCTTTTAAATATTGTATTACAAATCAGGATATTTGTCAATGATAAAAAATTATAAATTAGCATATAAAAATTAATGTTTACATATATATTTACAAACAAATGTTGCGGGAGGAATTATCAAATGAATAATATTTATCAAGATATCTCATCAAGAACCAACGGTGATATCTATATAGGCGTTGTCGGACCGGTAAGAACAGGTAAATCCACGTTTATTAAAAGGTTTATGGAGGAACTTGTTCTGCCCAATATTACCGATTCTTACAAGAAAGAACGGGCAGTGGACGAACTTCCGCAGAGTGCGGCGGGAAAAACCATTATGACAACTGAACCGAAATTTATACCTGATGAGGCAGTGAAAATCGTTATTGATGATAATGCCAGTATGTCGGTTAGAATGATTGATTGTGTCGGATATGTTGTTGATTCTGCGATGGGGCACACGGAGGATGATACTCCGAGAATGGTAACAACGCCTTGGTATGATGAGGAAATTCCATTTGTAGAGGCTGCAGAAATTGGGACTAAAAAAGTTATTTCCGAACATTCAACTATAGGTTTGGTGGTAACTACTGATGGCAGTATAACTGAGATACCGCGGGAAGATTATGTTGCGGCTGAGGAAAGAGTTGTTAAGGAATTAAAAGCAATAAACAAGCCGTTTCTGATTTTGTTAAATAGTGTAAATCCCGAATCGGCTTACACAATTGAATTAAAAAATAAACTTGAAGCAAAATATGATTCTGCTGTTGTGGCGGTAAATTGCCAAACCTTAAATGAGCATGACATAAATTCAATAATTAAAAATATATTGCACGAGTTTCCGGTTCGTGAGATAAAGTTGAACCTTCCTGAGTGGGTAGAAACCTTGCCGGCAGAACATTGGTTGAGCACAGAGATTACCGGCACCATTAAAAACTCGCTTAAAAATGTAAGCCGTATTCGTGACACCAAAAAAATACAAATGAATATGCTTGAAAATAACTGTATTTCAGATTGTAATATATCGCAAGTAGATTTGGGAGTAGGAAGTGTTACTGTTAGAGTAACAACTAAAGATGAGTTGTTTTATAAAGTGTTAGGTGAAACATCAGGTTTTGAAATTACAGGTCAGGAGAGCCTGATTAATCTCATATCCGCTCTTGCACAAGTTAAAAAGGAGTACGATAAGGTGTCTTTTGCTTTGTCGGAAGTTTCACGGAAGGGATATGGAATTGTTTCGCCGACAATTGATGAACTGGTTTTAGAAGAACCGCAGATTGTAAAACAGGGAGGAAGATATGGCGTAAAATTAAAGGCATCAGCACCTTCTATTCATATGATTAGAGCTGATATAGAGACAGAAGTAAGTCCGATAGTAGGCACTGAAAAGCAATCTGAAGACCTGGTAAAATACTTGCTGCAGGAATTTGAAGTTGATCCTAAAAAAATATGGGAAACAAATATTTTTGGTAAATCCTTGCATGAACTCGTAAATGAAGGTCTACAAAACAAACTGTATAGGATGCCCGATGATGCTCAGATAAGACTGCAGGAAACTTTACAAAAAATCATAAACGAAGGTTCAGGAGGACTTATCTGTATAATTCTATAATTACCAAAATAAAAGGCTGAGTTACTCTCAGCCTTTTGGGGGTTAATATTTTTTAGGTTCTTCAAATATACCTGTTGCCTTTAGTTCTAAATACTGCTCCTTAGTAAGAAGTATCTGTCGCGGTTTACTTCCTTCAGATGGACCAACAATGCCGCGTTCTTCCATCTGATCCATAATCCTACCAGCTCTGGCATAGCCTACACTAAGCTTTCTCTGAATCATAGATGTTGAAGCCTGACCAAGTTCCATTATAATGTCAATAGCTTTTGGAAGGAGTTCGTCATTATCACCGGGATCGCTGACTTCGGTTTTTTCCCTGTCAGTTTGTTCGTGCTTAGCGATGTGCTCGTCAATATCATGATTATAATGTGCACATGCATTATTCTTAACAAAGGTTACAAGTTTTTCAACCTCCGAATCAGATATAAAAGCTCCTTGAATACGTTTTGGCTTGGATGAACCAACAGGATGATAGAGCATATCACCGCGTCCAAGCAACTTTTCCGCACCTGCCATATCAAGAATGGTTCTGGAGTCAACCTGTGAAGAAACAGCAAAAGCAATTCTTGACGGAATGTTTGCCTTAATTATGCCTGTAATTACATTAACTGATGGTCTTTGTGTAGCTATAACAAGATGCATACCTGCTGCACGGGCAAGCTGTGCCAAACGGCATATTGAATCTTCAACTTCATTTGGCGCCACCATCATAAGGTCAGCCAACTCGTCAATGATAATAACAACTTGAGGCATCTGTCTTAAGCCTTTTTCGGCAGCAACAGCATTATAACCTTTAATGTCTCTGACTTTAGCTTCAGAGAACATATCGTATCTTTTCATCATTTCGGTTACAGCCCACGAAAGAGCACCGGCAGCTTTTTTGGCTTTGGTAACAACCGGGGTGTCTAGATGGGGGATACCGTCATATACTTTCAATTCCACAACTTTAGGGTCGATAAGTAAAAGCTTAACCTCATTTGGATTTGCTTTGTACATAATACTCGTGATTATTGAGTTAATACATACGCTTTTACCTGAACCCGTTGCACCTGCTATAAGAAGATGGGGCATTTTCGCCAAGTCAATAATTATCGGAGAGCCGCTAATATCTTTTCCGAGAGCAACAGCTAATTTAGATGGATGATTTTTAAATTCATCGGTGTCAATCACTTCACGCATAGAAACCATATCAACATCATTGTTCGGAACTTCAATGCCAATTGCGGCTTTGCCGGGGATAGGAGCTTCAATTCTTACACCTTGTGCAGCAAGATTAAGTGCAATATCGTCTGCTAAATTAACAATTTTGCTGACTTTCACACCGGCCATCGGTTGCAACTCATAACGTGTGATTGTAGGTCCTTTGCTGACCTGAAGAATTTTTGCTTTAACACCGAAACTATCTAAAGTATCAACGAGTTTTCTTGCATTATTCATTAAATCTGATTCTTTTGTTGATTTTTTACCTTTTTTATTTGGTTTTAACATATCAACACCAGGGAATACATAGTTTTCAATGAATTCGTATTCACCATCATTATAGTAAGTCGGTTCTGGAATTGTACCGGATTCCATATTGAGTGCAACCTGATTATCTGGCTCAATGACAGTATCGGTGTATGGAGATTCAATAGTTTCAGGAATAATCGGTGAATCAGGACCGATTATTATGTCTTCTTCCTCAGGAATAATAATTTCATCATATTCGGTATCATCATTTGTAATAATTTTAGGTTGATATTCAGTAGTTGCAGGAAGAATGGTTTTGTCATCATCTTCATCTGCAAGTGCATTTTTGATTGCCTGTAATTTCCGGGCACGCTTTTCTTCTTTTTCAATCTCACGCTGATGTTTGTGCTGCTCTGCAACATTTTTTATGTTTTTGGCGTATTTTTCTGCATTATCCACGAGTGAAATTCTAAAAATAACGATAACGCAAATTAAAAGACCTGCAAGATACACAATTATAGTACCTGCTGAACCAATCAGGTTGCTTAATCCAATATTAATAAGGCCACCGAATACACCGCCGCCATTGACAATACTGCCGCTTATAAAAAGTTCACCTATTGTTTCAAAAAAGTTACCTTCGTGTGTTGAATTTGAGAAAAATTCAAACATGGCAGAAATAATCAGGAGAATAAAACCCACAGACACATATATGTAGCGATAACGCTTAATTTGCTTTTCAATAATTAAATTTGTCCCGATGGCAAGCACAATAAATGGTATAAAAAACGCTGAAACAGAGAATAGTCCTAAAAAAACATCTCTTATTGCTGATCCAATATATCCTGTGCTTTCAGTGAACATTGCAGCTATAACAAAAAAAGCAATTGCTACAAATGAAACAGCGATAATTTCCGGAACAATACTTTTTTTATTGGTTTCAATTTTTGATTTTTGATTTTGTTTTCTTTTTTTATTTGCCACTTTTATATCTCCTATAATTAATATAAGAATATAATAACATATTTTGCAAAAAAAATCCATACTTTTACGCATTTTTATAAGTTTTGTATAAATATATTTGACAAAATTTATTGTGTGTGCTAAACTTCTTTAGAACTTTATACGAGAAGGAGTGTTATTGTGTCAAAAGAAGTTAAGTCAACTATGTTTTTATTGCTGACTGCAATTATTTGGGGATTTGCTTTTGTGGCTCAAAGGATTGGAACCGAATATGTGGAGAGTTTTACATATAATGGTGTCCGCTATACTTTGGGAGCACTTTCGCTTATTCCGGTTATAATGATTTTTGAAAAAGAAAAATTGTCTGAAATTAACATTAAATACACTATTTTGGCTTCTTTTGTAACAGGGGTTGTATTATTTATTGCATCATCTTTGCAACAAATCGGAATTGTGATAGGTCAAAGTGCGGGTAGGGCAGGCTTTATTACAAGTTTATATATTGTGATAGTTCCGATGTTTGGCGTATTTTTCGGTAAAAAAATAAATATCAGTACGTGGGTGGGCGTTTTATTTGCGATAGTTGGTTTGTATTTACTTAGTGTTTCAGGAAATGAAAACATCAATGCGGGAGACGTAATTGTATTTGTTGGTGCATTTTTCTGGGCGGCACATATTCTTCTGATTGATCATTTTGTTGAAAAAGTTAGTCCTCTTAAGTTTTCACTGGGACAGTTTGCTACGTGTGCCATACTTAGCTTGGTATGTGCGTTTATCTTTGAAAGTCCACAATTGTATGCAATTATGGATGCCGGAATTCCTATATTATACGGCGGAATTATGTCGGTGGGAGTGGCATATACTTTTCAGGTGCTCGGGCAACGTGGCGTTACTCCGGAGTTTGCCTCGATTATATGTTCTACTGAAGCACTGTTCAGTGCAGTTGGAGGTGCGTTGATTTTGGGTGAGTCTATGACGGTTCGTGGCTATGCAGGATGTGCTTTGATCTTTGCAGGTATACTTTTTGCTCAACTGAAAAAAAGTAAATTCTAGTTTGCAGACAGCTTTTGCTGTCTGCTTATATTTATTGACAATTTTGGAAAAATATTATAAAATACTATATTATAGTATAAGTATGATAAATACAGAGGTGCCGTAATTTTGAGTGAAGTGATTCTTTCGATTAAAAACTTACAAAAAAGCTTTGGTGACGTTACTGCTCTCAGTGGTTTTAGCCTTGATATAAATTCAGGAGAGTTTGTAACTATTTTAGGACCTTCCGGTTGTGGAAAAACAACTTTACTACGTATTATTGCCGGATTAGAGATAGCTGATAGTGGCGAAATTTTTCTTGATGGAAATAATTTGTCGGAACTTCAACCGGAAAAGCGCGATGTTAACACGGTTTTTCAAAATTATGCACTGTTCCCGCATATGAATGTTTTTGATAATATTTCATATGGATTAAAATTAAAGAAAACTCCTAAGAGTGAGATTGCCTTACGTGTTAGCGAAGTATTGGAACTCGTGCAACTTGGGGGATATGAGAAACGCAAGGTTAATCAACTGAGTGGCGGGCAAAAACAACGAGTTGCTATTGCCCGAGCTATTGTTTTAAAGCCTAAAGTTCTTCTTTTAGACGAACCATTAGGTGCACTTGATTATAAACTCAGGGTGTCTATGCAAGAGGAATTGAAAAAAATGCAAAAGGAAATCGGTACAACTTTTGTATACATTACGCATGATCAGGAAGAGGCACTCAACTTGTCAGACAGAATAGTTTTGATGAGTAATGCTCATATAGAGCAGGTTGGGACACCGGAAGAAATTTATAAAAAACCACAAAGTATTTATGCTGCTAAATTTATTGGCGAACCTAATATTTTTAAGGGTGTAAAAATTGGCAATAAATTTGATTTTGATATTTGTACACTTAATGTTGATGTTGACAATGATACGGAGGTATATGCTGTTATCAGACCTGAAAGTATTTGCATCTCCGATGATGGTGTACACGCAAAAGTTTTGAGTCAATCTATGAGAGGCAGTATTGTAAAAACAAAATTAGAACTTGATAATGGGAAAATAGTAACAATGCATGGTTTTGATACAAGAAGCTTCAATTTCGGTGAACAAGTTTGTGTTTGCTGTAAATATGATGAAATACACATTATCAAGCAAAAAGCGGGGAATGGTAAATGAAAAAACATGACTCGTTGAAAGTATTATCTGTAATGTCTTTTTGTTTATTTATAGCTATTTTCGTTTTTGTGCCAACTGCTTTTATTTTAATTGTCAGTATATTAAACTCTGATTCCCTTGGTAATATTACACTTGAATTTACTTTGGAAAATTTCAAAAAATTACTCGATCCGATATATCTTGAAGTTTTATTTAACTCACTTAAAATATCTGCGGTTACCACACTTGCGACATTATTGGCTGCGTATCCGCTGGCATACATTGTATCACGGATGAATAAAAAAGCACAATTTACACTAATGCTTCTGATCATTCTGCCGTATTGGACGAATTCATTGGTTAGAACGTACTCATTTTTAGTCATATTACGTGCAGATGGTATTGTAAATCAGCTCCTGATGTCTATCGGACTTATAGATAGACCTATTCAACTTCTTTACACAGATGGTGCGGTTATATTTTCTATGATATACTTGTATTTACCGGTAATGTTTTTGCCGATTTTTTCATCTATCGAAAAACTTGATAAAACATATATTGAAGCATCACGTGATTTGGGAGCAGGTTCTTTTGATACTTTTACAAAAGTTGTTTTACCATTGACATTACCCGGGGTAATTGCCGGTTGCATACTGGTGTTCACTCCCTGTTTGGGGTTATTCTTTATTTCAGATTTAATTGGCGGCGGGAAAACGGTGTTGTTGGGAAATGTTATAAGGGATCAATTTTCTACTACGCGAAATTTGCCGTTTGGCTCTGCGTTGTCAGTTGTTATGATGCTTATTGCAATGGCGTTTATTGGTTTGTATTACAGAGTTTTATTGATAAATTCAGGCGGAGTAAAAAAACATGAATAAGGTTACATCAAAAATTTTAAAAATATTGTATATAAGCGTAATTTTGCTTTTTTTATACCTGCCGCTGTTAATAGTTGTAGTTTATTCCTTTAATACTACCAAATCGACTACACAATGGAGTGGTTTTACTCTTGATTGGTATGTAAAGTTATTTAATAATAAAAGTCTGATGGTCTCTTTGGCTAATTCTATTATGCTATCTCTTGCCGTAACAACATTAGCAGTAATATTCGGCACTTTAGGAAGCATTGCTTTGAACAGGTATAAGACAAAACTAATTAAATTAATATCTCCTATGTTATATCTTCCGGTCTTAACACCTGAAATAATTGTAGGAATTGCTTTTCTGCAATTATTTTCAATGCTTAATTTTAAATTTGGTATGTTTACCTTAATTTTGTCTCATTTTTCATTTTGTGTACCGTTTGTTACGATTATTGTATCAGCCAGATTTGCAAGCTTGCCCAATAATCTGGAAGAAGCAGCAAGAGATTTGGGTGCTACAAAATGGCAGGCATTCTTTCATGTAACTATACCTGAGCTGTTACCCGGCATTCTTTCAGGAGCTGCTCTCGCTTTTATTATGTCTTTTGACGATGTAATAATCAGCTTTTTTATGTCCGGTGTAACATCCACAACATTTCCGGTTAAAGTTTATTCAATGATGCGAGTAGGGGTAAGTCCTGAAATAAATGCTTTGTCAACAATTGTGCTGATAATTACATTTGTTTGTATTTGCATTATAAACTTCAAAAAATCAAACATTACTAATTAAAGGAGGAATTTTTATTATGAAAAGAGTGTTATCTGTTGTTGTAGTAATTTGTATGTTGCTTTTACTGGTCGGATGTAATAATTCCGACGAAAATGTGCTTAACCTATATACATGGGAGGGGTATGTGCCGGCTGATGTTATTGAGGCATTCACTGCCGAAACCGGTATAGAAGTTAATTATACTAATTTTTCCTCTAATGAAGAAATGTATGCTAAGTTGAAGGCGGTTAATGGTGCTGAATATGATGTCATTATTGCCAGTGATTACATTTTTGAAACTATGGCAAATACCGGCGGTCTTATGGAGGAGATTGACAAAAGTAAAATAAGCAATTGGAAATATATTTCTGAATCATATTTAGATAAATCGTTTGACCCGGGAAATAAATATACTGTTCCTTATGCAACCGGCGGAATTTTGCTCGCCTATAACGAAAAAACATCACCGATAAAAATAAAAGGCTACAAGGATTTGCTAAATCCTGCTTTAAGGGGAGAAATTGTAAGTATTGATGAAATGCGTGTTGTAATTGGTATGATGAATTTGATGCTGGGCAACAGCCTTAACGAAACTGACCCCAACAAACTAAATGACGCAAAGAATGCTTTGGAACAACTTATGCCAAATATTCTTACATTTAATTCCGATAAGGCTCATGAAATAATGCTTTCAGGAGAAGCTTCAGTAGGATTGATGTATTCTTCACAAGTGTCTGCTGCTATTACTGAAAATCCTGATATTAAGGTTGTATATCCGCAAGAAGGTATCGGTATTGGCATAGATGGTGCTTGCATACCTTTGAATGCACCTCACAAGGAAGCTGCGTACAAATTTATTGACTTTATTAATCGTCCTGAGGTTAATGCTTCAATTATGCCTCAAATTCAATATGGTACAACTAACGCAGCCGCGATGGAACTTCTTGACGAAAATTTTAAATCAAATAAAGCTATTAATATTCCTGAAGAATATACTATTGACTCTGAAATTATTGCAGATATTGGTGATGCTGCGGAAATTTATGGCGATATTTGGACGAAATCTAAAATTAATAAGTAATGGAGTTATATAATGATTTCTATAATTAACAGTTTTGGACTTAATGGAATAGATGGCTATGTTGTCACAGTTGAAGTAGACGTTGGGAACGGTATGCCTATGTTTGAAATTGTGGGTCTGCCGGACGCAGCAGTTAAAGAAAGCAGGCAACGTGTGAAGAGTGCCTTGAAAAATACTAAAATTGATTTGCCCTCAAAAAAATATGTTGTTAACCTGGCACCTGCTGATATGAAAAAAGAGGGGGCAGTGTACGATGTACCAATTGCAATTGGAATTATCTCAAGTCTTGGTATGGTTAAGTTTGATTCACTTTCCGAATGTATGTTTTTAGGTGAACTTTCCCTTACAGGAGAAATTAGAAAAGTAAAAGGTGTTCTTCCTGCAACAATGTGTGCAAAAGAAAACGGGATTAAAAATATATTCGTTCCGATTGAAAACGCAGCAGAAGCAGCTGTTGTAGATGATATTAACGTCTTTCCATGTTCTTGCATTAATGACATTATATTGCATTTTACTAAAGAAAAGGAACTTTCGTCATTGCGTATTAATGTTAATAATTATTTTGGGCAGCATCTCAATGCAGAGTATGATTTTGCGGATGTAAAGGGACAGGAAAATGTTAAACGGGCTTTAGAGATTGCTGTAGCAGGCGGGCATAATTGTCTTTTGATAGGAAGCCCCGGTTCAGGAAAAACAATGCTTGCCAAAAGGTTGCCTACCATTATGCCTGATTTAACACTTGAAGAAGCACTGGAAATAACGAAAATTCACAGTGTAGCAGGAATTCTTCCTGAGAGTTCGCCCATTGTTACAATGCGGCCTTTCAGGAGTCCTCATCACACAACTTCAACGGTAGCACTTGCAGGAGGAGGTTCCACTCCTCGTCCCGGTGAAGTTAGTTTATCACATCACGGAGTGTTGTTTTTAGATGAATTTCCTGAATATAAAAAAGATGCCATTGAAGTGTTACGACAACCACTTGAGGATGGAACAGTAACAGTTTCGCGTGTGCAATCCACGATGACATATCCTTGTAATTTTATGCTTGTTGCTGCTATGAATCCATGTAAGTGCGGTTATTATGGTGATCCCGGTCATGAATGTACTTGTACTGAACACCAAATAACACAATATTTATCGAAAATCAGCGGACCCGTACTTGACAGAATTGATTTACATATTGAAATCAACCCGGTAAAATATGACGATCTTGAAGATAAAAATTCCGCTGAAACATCGGCTGACATTAAAAAACGTGTTAATGCAGCAAGAAACATTCAACGTATGAGATTTGAAAATGACAAAATTTTTTCTAATTCTCAAATGTCAACTCAGCATATTAAAAAATATTGTGCTTTGGGGGCACAAGAAAGCTCGCTGCTGAAAAATGCTTTCGAGCGCTTGGGACTAAGTGCCAGAGCTTATGATAGGATATTAAAAGTGGCAAGAACCATTGCTGATTTAGATGAAAGTGCAAGTATCAAGACTGTACATATAGCTGAAGCAATTCAATATAGAAATTTAGACAGAAAATATTGGAACAGATAAGGAGAGAATTTTATGAATAAAACTGTAGTAGTATATATTGATGATTCAACACCGATTTCAAAAAAACACAAACTTAATTGTATGCAAAATATTTGCTTTAAACCAATGATTGAATATGTTTTGGAAATTGCCGGCATATATTCAGAATCTAATCCATATATTTTAACGAAAAATCCCTATTTTACTGATGTTGCAGATAAGTTTGAGCAGTATAACGTGATTGGAGAGATTGAAAGTATTACCAATACCAAAGATACAGAATACTTGATAATCATTAATGCTGCATCACCGCTTATCACTACAGAAGCTATTGATAACAGTTTGAATTTTATGTCTAAACATAATCTGGATGGTGTATATACAGGTGAGGGGATGCTAATCGTTGATAAGAATTTGTTTAAATATGCCGACACTTTGGTTACGGATGCTGAAAGCGGTGCAGAAATGAATGTTGATTTTTATGAGGAGTTTTGTGATGAAACAATGGTCTGCTCTGACAGAATTGACATTGCTTATGCTGATAGATTAATGAGATTAAATATTAATTTTGAACTTATGGATAACGGCGTTACTATTATTGATCCTGAAAGCACATACATTGAAAAAAGCGTAATAATCGGTGAGGATACAATAATTTATCCCGGAACATTTATTGAAGGAAACACTGTCATTGGTACTAATTGTGAAATTTATTCTTGTTCAAATATCAAAAATACGAAAATTGGCAATAATGTTGTTATTAAAAACTCAACAATTATTGACAGTAGTATTGATGATTTCACCAATGTTGGCCCATATGCATATATCAGACCGAATTCTGTTGTAGGCAAAAACGTTAAAGTTGGGGATTTTGTAGAACTTAAAAAGGCTAATATCGGTGATGGTACTAAAATATCGCACCTTACTTATGTCGGGGATGCAAATGTGGGGAAAAATGTTAATTTTGGTTGTGGCACAGTAACTGTTAATTACGATGGGAAGAATAAATTTTTAACCGAAATTGGTGATAATGTGTTTATTGGTTGCAACACAAATCTGGTATCACCCGTAAAAGTAGGTCACAACGCATTTATTGCTGCGGGTTCAACTATAACTGATGAGGTGCCCGAGAACGGCTTCGCGATTGCACGAGAAAGGCAGATAAATAAAACCGGGTGGACAAAGCCTAAGGACAGAATTAAGTAAAAAGGAGAGATATTCTTGAAAATTGCTATGACCGGTGGTGGAACATCGGGCCACGTTACGCCCAATATTGCAATGTTCCCGGAGCTTAAAAATCAAGGATTTGAAATTATATACCTTGGAACAAAAAAAGGATTGGAGTTTGAACTCATCAATGAACAAAATGTGCCTTTTTTTGAAATTGAGGCAGGAAAACTCAGACGTTATATAGATGTCGAAAATATTAAAGATATTTCTAAAATTTGCAAAGGTTTTTTTCAGGCACACAAAATTTTGAAGAAAGAAAAACCGGATGTGGTTTTCAGCAAAGGCGGTTTTGTATCTTGCCCTGTTGTTTGGGCAGCGTCTAAACTTAAGATTCCTGTGGTGCTGCATGAGTCTGATTTTTCACCGGGGCTTGCAAATAAATTATGTGTGCCTTTTGCAACAAGAATTTGCTATGCATTTCCGGAAACTGCAAAGTTTATTCCTTCAGAAAAAAGCGTATACACCGGCTTGCCTGTAAGAAATGAATTGACATCCGGTAGCAAGGATGTCGGAATTTCATTCTGCGGTTTTTCTAATAACAAGCCTGTTCTTACCGTAATTGGCGGGAGTCAGGGCTCGGCATTTTTAAATAAAGTTGTTCGGGCGAATTTACAAGAGCTGTTAAATATATTTAATATATGTCATATTTGCGGAAAAGGTAAGATTGAGGAAACTCTGTTGAATGTTGAAGGATATTGCCAGCTTGATTATGTTTCAGATGAACTTAAAGATATTTTTGCTGCTACAGAACTTTTTGTATCTCGAGCAGGTTCCACAACTATTTTCGAACTTCTGGCTCTAAATAAACCTATGCTATTAATACCGCTTTCTAAAAAAGCGAGTCGCGGAGACCAGATATTAAATGCTAAGTCTTTTTCAAAATCGGGTTATGCAGACTATATAGAGGAGGAAGAACTCAATGTTGACAACTTTTTTGATAAAGTTATGACACTGTATAACAATAAAGATAAATATATTTTTAATCAGGAAAATACCGATGTATTAAAAAGTACTGATAAAATTTTAAATGTAATTAATTCTGTGATAAAGGAACGTAAGTAACTATGTATTTGATTGTCGGATTGGGAAATCCCGGAGATAAATATACTTTTACCAGGCACAATGCCGGTTTTTTAGCAATTGATTATATTAGCCAGAAACACAATATAGAGATAAAGAAATTAAAACATAAGGCTATGATTGGTGAAGGAATTATTTCAGGTAAAAAAGTTGTTCTTGCAAAGCCGCAGACTTTTATGAACTTAAGCGGCGAGAGTATAAGAGAATTAGTTTCCTGGTACAAGGTAGAACAAAAAAATATTATTGTAATTTATGATGATGTCAGTATGCCGGCCGGCAGCCTCAGAATTCGCGAAAAGGGGAGTGCCGGTGGACATAATGGTATTAAATCTATAATTTTAAATTTAAATAGCGATGAATTTCCGCGTTTTAAACTTGGAATTAATGAAAAACCGTCAGAATATAATTTAGCTGATTATGTCCTTGGTAAGTTTACTTCGACTGAACAAAAGGTAATGTTTGATACATTTGAAAAGGCAAACCTGGCTGTTGAGGAATTTATAACTAACGGGATTCAGTCAGCAATGAACAAGTATAATTTTATAAGGAGTCAGGAATGAATTTGTATGCCGAAATTTTGAGGGAGCAGGAACAGTTTAATACGGTTCTGAATTCTTTAAAATCAGGGATTTCTCCAATCAGAATAACAGGAACATGCGAGACGCAAAAAGTGCATCTGGCATTTTCTTTGTGCAAAGAACTTTCAAAAGGAATGCTGTATATAGCACCGGACTCGTTAACTGCAAAATTTGTGTTTCAGGATTTATCGTTTTTTACTGATGATGTTTTATTTTTCCCGGCGAGGGATATTGTTTTTCATTCAATCGACGCGAAAAGTAATGATAGTACTAAAGAACGTATAAAAACATTGTGTAAAGTCCTGGAAGAAAAACATCCGTTGATTGTTACTACAATTGAGGCACTGTCACAAAAAACTTGTGAAATTGATAAATTTAAAGCAAATACAATAGTTGTGAAAACCGGTGACATTTTTGATATAGAAAAGCTGATTTCGTGCCTTAGCGCTGTCGGGTATAAAAGAGAAGCCAATGCTGAATATCAGGGGCAATTTGCAGTGCGCGGCGGTATAGTTGATGTGTTCACATATAATAACAATCTTCCGTATCGTATCGAGTTTTGGGATGATGAAATAGACTCAATTAAAACTTATGATCCCGATACTCAGTTATCAACTGAGAAAGTTGATAAAGCTATTATCCCGCCTGCAAACGAAAACACTGCCGTAAACGCTTCCATCCTGAGTCACTATATGAGTGATTACATTGCATTTTATGACGAACCTCACCATATTGAAGATTATTACAATAACACTGTTAAAGATGTGGCTGACAGTATATCTGAGGCTTTGGATAATGGACTTATTCCTAAAAATGAACTCGCTAAAATAGACTATTATTTTTATAGTTATGGAGATGTTTTTAAATCTTTCGGCAAAAATCCCATTGTTGGATTATCTAATCTTTCAACCAGTTCCCGTGGTTTATCGCCAAAGGCAATTTATAGTATAACTGCAAAATCTATGCCAACATATAATGGTAATATTTCTTTGTTATGTGATGACCTGTTGCATTATTTAAATAATTTGTACAGAGTGATAATTCCGTGCGGTACTGAATCTAAAATGAAGGTTCTTAAAAATGTGTTGACGGAAAATAATATTCAATGTGAGTGCAATCCGAAAGGTATGCCTAAAAGGGGGATTGCAACGCTTGTCTATGGTAATTTGCGATTAGGCTTTGAATATCCCTTGACTTTGTGTGCTTTTTTTTCAGATAATGAACTTGTTGCCGGTGTACCTAAAACTAAAAAGATTTTAAAAAGAAAAAGCAATATAAAAAATATTGCAGATATCAGTGTTGGTGACTATGTTGTACATTATGTCCATGGAATTGGTGTATATAAAGGGATACATCAACTGACAGTTGATAATGTGGTAAAAGATTACCTTAAGATTCAATATAAAGGCGCAGATATGCTATATGTACCTGTTAACCAGCTTGATATGGTGAATAAATATATTGGTGCAGAGACAGGGGTTAAGGTTAACAAGCTTGGCGGAAGTGAGTGGTCTGCCACAAAGAAGAAGGTTAGTGAGTCTGTTGAAACACTTGCAAAAGATTTGATAGATTTATATGCAAAACGAGAAAACACGCCCGGATTTTCTTTTTCACCTGACTGCGACTATCAATATGAATTTGAGGACACATTTATTTATAGCGAAACTGAAGATCAGATGAAAGCAATTAAAGATGTGAAACGCGATATGGAATCGGGTAAACCGATGGACAGACTTTTGTGTGGGGATGTCGGTTACGGTAAGACAGAAGTTGCGATTCGTGCAGCATTTAAGGCTGTTCTTGACTCAAAACAAGTAGCATATCTTGTCCCGACGACATTGCTTGCAAGACAACATTACGAAACATTTGTTCAAAGAATGAAAGATTTTCCGATAAAAGTTGAAATGCTAAGTAGGTTTAAGAGTAAAAATCAGCAAAAAGTAATTTTAGAAGAATTAAAAAAAGGCAATGTTGATATAATTATCGGAACACACAGAATATTGCAAAATGACGTTGAGTTTAAAGATTTGGGATTATTAATCATAGATGAAGAACAACGCTTTGGCGTTGCTCATAAGGAAAAAATCAAGGAGATTAAAAATAACATTGATGTACTTACACTAACTGCTACACCCATCCCCAGAACGTTGAATATGGCTATGACCGGTCTTAGAGATATGAGCGTATTAAATGACCCGCCGAGTAATAGATATCCGGTTCAGACTTATGTAATGGAATATGATGAAAATACTGTAAAAAATGCTATCAGACGTGAACTTGCCAGAAACGGTCAGGTTTATTATCTGTATAATAGGGTAGAGGGGATAGAAAGAGTTGCAGTTAGGCTGTCTGTAATGCTTCCTGATGCCAGAATTATATATGCACACGGAAAAATGAGTGAAAAAGAGCTGGAAAATGTAATGCTTTCTGTACTCAATAAAGAATATGATGTTTTGGTTTGCACGACAATTGTTGAAACGGGATTAGACATTCCAAATATGAATACTATGATAATTGAAGATGCTGATAAATTCGGACTGTCACAACTGTATCAATTAAGAGGCAGAGTTGGCAGATCATCAAGATTGGCATATGCATATTTAATGGTACGAAAGAATAAAATTTTAGACGAAGTTGCTGAAAAAAGGCTTAAAGCAATTAAAGAGTTTACTGAATTTGGTTCGGGAATAAAAATTGCTATGCGTGATTTGGAAATTCGTGGTGCCGGAAATGTTCTTGGTAAACGGCAGCATGGACATATGAATCAGGTTGGGTATGAATTGTACTGTAAATTATTGGATACTGCAGTGCGTCGCTTAAAGGAAAATAAGGAAATTGTTGAGGAAATTCCTGTTACAATTGATTTGTCGGTAAGTAACTTTATTCCTTCGACATACATTGAAGATCAGCTCACCAGAATGGATGTATATAAAGCTATTGCATCAATTGAAGACTTTGATGAGTCACTTAAAATGGTTGACGAGTTGATTGATCGCTTTGGCGAGCCTCCCAAAAGTGTGATTAATCTTATAGATAGCGTCTTGATACGAAATTCAGCAAAAACTTTAAACATTACTGATATTTCGCAAAAGGGAGAAGTGTTTTATTTCAAACTTACAAAAGAATCTCCGATGGACAAAATTATTAGTTATATATCTAATAATCGCGTTGAAATGTATCTTACAAGTACACCTGAACCTTTGTTTGTGTTTAAACCACAAAAATTGTTAGCGAGCAATATATGTAAGGATATTCTTAGAATATTAACAGAAATAAGCAATATTTAACGAAAGGTTGATTTTATGCAAAATTTTAAAACTATCGACATTAAGGAGTTTGATGAAAATTTCTTTAAACTGATTGGCGACGACTATGCCTTGATAACGGTGGATGATGGACAAAAAATTAATATGATGACCGCAAGCTGGGGATTTTGCGGGGTAATGTGGTACAAAAATGTAGTTAACATTGTTGTCAGACCATCAAGATATACGTATGAGTATTTAACGAAAAACCCTAAATTTACACTAAATTTTTTATCAGACGGATACAATGATGTATATAGTTTTTGCGGCTCAAAATCAGGAAGAGATTGCGATAAAGTTGCTGAAACAAGCTTACAGCCGATAAAATTTAATGATAATCTGATTGCTTTCAAAGAATCAAAATATGTTTTTGAATGCAATACTTTATATGTGCAAAAAATGAGCAAAGATTGTTTCTGTGATAGTGTTTTTGCAGAAAAAAAGTATCCTAATGATGATGTTCATACGATGTTTATTGCCGAAATTGAAAATGTTTATGTAAAATCATTGTGATTTGGCAGAATTTATTACTTTTTGAAAAACATTCTTGGATATTTAAATTGATGCTGCAGACAATATTATCGTGATGAAAATCACTAAATTATTTAAGGAGTGTCATGAAAATGTCAAGAAAAAGTAAAGTCGTAGTTCCTGAAGCAAGAGCTGCTTTAGATCAGTTTAAAATGGAAGCTGCCAACGAAGTGGGTGTTAATCTTAAACAAGGTTACAATGGTGATTTAACATCTAAGCAGGCTGGTTCTGTAGGTGGTCAGATGGTTAAAAAAATGATTGAATCTTATGAAAATTCAATTAAATAACAACAAAGTATAAAAAAATCAGATGCCAAACTATCGTTTGACATCTGATTTTTTGTTCTCACTTTTTTGATAAATTTAAATATATTAATATTGAAAGGGAGAGATATAATGGCAATTAAAATTTTTATTGATCAGGGGCATAATCCTGAAAATGTTAATGCCGGCGCAGAAGGTAACGGGCTCAGAGAACAAGATGTAACATACAATGTCGGTATTTTTTTAAGAGATTTACTTAACAGTGATTATCGGTTTGATGCAATAACATCAAGAAATACACCTACAGATTCGTTGGGATATAACAATACAAGCAGTCTTCAAGAAAGAGTCAATATGGCGAATTCCTGGGGGGCGGACTACTTTATCAGTATACACGCTAACGCTGCTGAAAATCCTGTATTTAACGGTACAGAAATATATGTATATAGCGAAGGAACACCGATTTATTATATGGCAGAAAACATTTTAACACAAATCACCACTCAACTTGGAACTAAGAACAATGGTGTTAAAATTAATAAAACATTTTTCGTGTTGAGAAGGACACAAATGCCGGCAATGTTAATTGAGCTTGCATTTATAACTAATCCGGGAGATGCAGAAAAACTTAAAAATGACCAATATGAATTTGCAGCTGCAATTTACGACGGCATATTGAATTTCTTTGGATACAATCGATTGTAGCCCTGAAAAAAAGGGAGATGACTATAAAAATCATCTCCTTGATTTATTCAGTTGTGACTATATTTGCTAATGGGTTATTTTCCATAGCATTTTTTTGTTGCCGATCGTTAACATGTGTATATATCTGCGTGGTTGATAGGTGTTCATGACCTAAGATTTCTTGCAGTGTCCGCAAATCGGTATTTCCTTCACGATACATTAATGTAGCTGCAGTATGTCTGAGTTTGTGAGTAGAAAAGCGTGTTGTATCAAGCCCTGCAAGCTGTAAATATTTTTTTACAAGATGCTGGACAGTCTTGTTACTTATTCTTTGGTTACGAGCACTTAAAAATAAAGCATTTTTATCTTTAACGTTATCCACGGGTCGCTCTTTTAAATATTTTGCGATTGCCTGAATGCAAGCGTTGTTTAAATATATTGTTCGTTCTTTGTTGCCTTTACCTGTGACAATTAATGTGTCATTTTTAATATCAGTCAAGTTAATTCCAACTAACTCAGACAACCGCATTCCGCAATTGAGAAATAAGGTAATAATCGCATAGTCACGATATCCATTTGAGTTTTTCAAAACGGTTTCCAACAAAGTTTTGGATTCCTCTAAAGTCAGATAATTAGGCAGCGATTGCTTAAGCTTTGGAGATTCCAATTCTTTTGTTGGATTATCATTGATATATTTCGCTTTGCTATGCATATACTTAAAATAGCTTCTCAAACATGCAACTTTGCGAGCACGCGTTGCAGCAGAATTTTTTCTGACAGTGTTCATATAAGAAAGATATTCGTAGATGTCTGTGAGTTGAATTTTTTTTACGAAATCGTAGTTAAGATTACTGATGTCAATTTCATCAATTTCAGATGATACAGATGTATCAAAATGACGAACCATAAATTTAAAAAAGATATTTAAATCTAATGCGTATTCGGAAATTGTACCAATTGATTTACCGCGTATGGTTTGCATATACATAAGAAACTCTTTGTAAACCAATGGTTGTTCTGATATATTAAACCCCATTTAACCCTCACCTCAATTATACAAAATTTTTATTTTGTATAATTGTATCACAAATTTTATCAAATGTCAACCTCTACACCCCACATAAATTCTGAATAAAAAATATACTATATTATTAATCCCTGTCGGAGCCAACAGAAATTTTAAAAACAATCAAATCTATGCCAAAAAAATTTCTGTTGGACATTTTGACTTATTAACAATACACAATTGTAAACATTGACGACTTCGTGTTTAAAAATAAGTCATCCCCTATAAATTTAAAGCACCTGTTAAAGTTATTAAACTTCAAACAGGTGCATAGCTACAACTTAAAATGAAATGGATTATTTAGACTCCAAATTGAATTTCTTTCTGAATTTATCAACACGTCCACCAGCATCAACAATCTTCTGTTTACCGGTATAGAACGGATGACATTTTGAACAAATTTCTATAGAAATATCTTTTTTAGTAGATCTGGTTTCAAATGTTTCACCACAAGCGCATTTCACAGTAGCAGTCTGATAATCAGGATGCAATCCTTCTTTCATGATTTTCACCTCTTTCATTAAATAACAGGAATATTATAACACAACTTATACAAAAAATCAATACATTTTTTATAAAAAATCATAAAAATTCGGGCAAACACCGATTTTTATGTATCTGCCCGAATTTGTTGATCTTAATATTTGCTTCTCTTTGTATAATGAGTATGCAAAAGTTCATGAGCTTTATGTGAACATGGTTTTTCAAAGTATTCTTCATAAAGCTTCTTGATTGCAGGATTTTCGTGAGATTTTCTCAATGCAGAATTTCTGTCTTCGGCATAAAGTGCTTTTGCTCTCTCTACCCTAACATCAATTAAAGCTTGTTCTTTGGCGGGAACAATTGGCTGACCGCCACCATTTACACAACCGCCCGGGCAAGCCATAATTTCAATGAAATCATATTTTGCTTCACCTGCTTTAATCTTTGTAAGCAATTCTTTTGCATTTTTTGTGCCATGAACTACAGCAATCTTAACATCATTACCTTTTATAGTAAGAGTTGCTTCTTTAATTCCGTCCATTCCACGAATTGGAGCAAGTTCAAGATTTTCAAGCGATTTGCCTTCCAAAACTTCGTAAACGGTTCTGATTGCAGCTTCCATAACACCACCAGTAGCACCAAAAATTACTCCGGCACCTGTAGCATTGCCAAATGGATCGTCAAATTCCGAATCAGGAAGATCGGCAAAATTGATACCTGCCTGTTTAATCATTCTGGCAAGCTCACGTGTTGTAAGTGAAGCATCAATATCAGCTGCACCACTGCTTGACATTTCTTCTCTCTGAATTTCGTATTTCTTAGAAGTACATGGCATAACTGCAACAGAATAAATATCTTTTTTGTCAATATTATTCTTTTCGGCATAATATGATTTGATTACAGCGCCAAACATTTCCATAGGTGATTTTGCTGAAGAAAGATTGTCAGTAAATTCTGGGAAAAAGTGTTCGCAATACTTGACCCAACCGGGGCTGCATGAAGTAATAAGCGGTAATTTTTCCTGTTTAGTAAATCTTTCAATAAACTCTGTTCCCTCTTCCATAATTGTAAGGTCAGCAGCAGTGTCTGTGTCGAAAACTTTATCAAAACCAAGAATCTTGAGAGCGGTTACCATTTTACCTGTAACAGGGGTACCCATCGGTAATCCGAACTCCTCGCCAAGAGCTGCACGAACTGCCGGAGCAGTCTGCACAACAACATGTTTTTCAGCATTATCAATGGCTTCCAAAACCTGAGGAATATGACTTTTTTCTGTTAAAGCACCTGTGGGACAAGCATTGATACACTGTCCGCAGAAAATACATGCAACTTCTGAAACAGGTTTTTCAAAAGCAGTACCAACAGTTGTTGCAAAACCTCTGTTTATGCATGAAATAACTGAAACTGCCTGATTATCACAAGCTGCAACACAACGTCTGCAAAGCACGCATTTGTTGTTATCGCGAATGTATGATGTTGAAGAATCTTCGATAGGAAGCTTCGGATCATTTTCACCTGTAAATCCTAAATCTTCAATGCCAAATTCATCAGCCAATGCCTGAAGTTCACAATTTCTGTTTCTGGTACAAGTGAGACATTTTCTGTCATGATTTGAAAGAATAAGCTCTAAATTAGCTTTTCTTGCTTTTCGTACAGCAGGAGTATTTGTGAATACTTCTATTCCCTCTGCTACTGGATATACGCAAGCTGCCTGAAGAGCTCTTGCACCTTTAATTTCAACAACGCACAAACGACAAGAACCGAGTTTGTTTAATCCTTCAAGGTAGCAAAGCGTAGGGATGTCGATATTCGCGCTTCTTGCTGCCTGTAAAATTGTATAGTCAGCAGGAACTGTGACTTCTATATTATTAATTTTAAGAGTAACATTTTCCATTATCAACTTACCTCCTTTATTTGCTGATTGCCTTTTTAGGACATTTTGTTTCACAAAGACCGCATTTTACGCACTTAGCAGTATCAATAACAAACGGTTCTTTAATTTTTCCTGTGATTGCAGAAACAGGACAATTTCTTGCACAAATTCCGCAACCAATACATTTATCAGCATCAATTACATAGCTGAGAAGTGCCTTACAAACGCCTGCACGGCATTTCTTCTCAACAACGTGTTCTTCATATTCATGTCTGAAGTATTTGAGTGTGCTTAAAATTGGGTTTGGAGCTGTCTGACCAAGACCGCACAATGCACTGCTCTTAACTGAAAGACAAAGTTGTTCCAACTTATCGATATCTTCAAGAGTACCTTGTCCGTTAGTAATTTTAGTAAGAATTTCAAGCATTCTCTTTGTACCAATACGACAAGGAACACATTTACCGCATGATTCATCAACAGTAAATTCAAGGAAGAATTTTGCAATATCAACCATACAGGTATCTTCATCCATTACGATAAGTCCGCCTGAACCCATCATAGAACCAATGCTGATAAGTGAATCATAATCGATAGGTGTATCGATTAGTTCAGCAGGGATACATCCGCCTGAGGGACCGCCGGTCTGAGCAGCTTTGAATTTCTTTCCGTTAGGAATTCCACCGCCAATTTCGTATACAACTTCTCTTAAAGTTGTGCCCATTGGCACTTCAACCAAACCGGTATTGTTAATCTTACCACCTAAGGCAAATACTTTAGTTCCTTTGCTCTTTTCTGTACCGATAGAAGTAAACCAATCTACCCCTTTAAGGAAGATAACAGGAATATTTGCATAAGTTTCAACGTTATTAAGAATTGAAGGCTTGCCCCAAAGACCTTTAACTGCCGGGAATGGCGGTCTTGGTCTAGGTTCACCTCTATGTCCTTCAATAGAAGTGATAAGAGCAGTTTCTTCACCACAAACAAACGCACCGGCACCAAGACGGATTTCAAGATCAAATGAAAAATCAGTTCCAAAGATGTTATTACCAAGTAAACCGTATTCTCTAGCCTGCTTTATTGCAACATTGAGTCTGTGCACAGCGATCGGATATTCAGCTCTTACGTATACATAACCCTGATTAGCACCAATTGCATAACCTGCTATCGACATAGCTTCAATTAAGCTGTGAGGGTCACCTTCGAGAATAGATCTATCCATAAATGCACCCGGGTCACCTTCGTCGGCATTACAAAGAACATATTTTTGTTCATTAACTTGTTGTGCAGCAAAACTCCATTTAACACCTGTGGGGAAACCACCGCCTCCACGGCCACGCAAACCGGATTCCTTTACAACATTAATAACTTCTTCCGGTGTCATTTCGGTAAGAACCTTACCAAGTGCTTTATAACCGTCTTGTGCAATATATTCATCAATATCTTCCGGATTAATTACACCGCAATTTCTCAAAGCAACACGAAGTTGTTTTTTATAGAAATCAACTTCATTAAGAGACTTGATATTATCTTCTTCAATAGTCTCTTTATAAAGCAATCTCTTAACAATTTTACCTTTAAGTAAGTGCTGTTCAACAATTTCAGCAACATCTTCGGTTTTAACCATGCTATAAAATGAACCTTCAGGATATATGATAACAATCGGTCCTAAAGCACACAAACCAAAGCAACCAGTTTTAACAACTTTAACTTCGTTATCAATATTAAAATTTTTAAGTTGTTTTTCAAATTCATCAATGATTTGTGTAGATCCGGAAGATGTACAACCGGTACCACCGCAAACCAAAACATGAGATCTTACAAGTTCCATTTTCTTTCCTCCATTTCAACACACCAATAGCGTTATGTAAAATTACTTTTCAGCAGCGCCAATAGTGTATTCGTCAACAACTTTACCATTAACAATATGTTCTGCAACGATTTTAGCTACTTTTTCCGGAGTTACTTTAACATAAGTAACTTTTTCTTTGCCAGAAGTGTATACTTCAACAATAGGTTCGTACTTGCAAAGACCAATGCAACCTGTCTGAGCTACATATGTGTCTGATAAGTTTCTTTTGTTAATTTCTTCAACAAAAGCCTGCATAACAGGACGTGCACCTGCAGCTATACCGCAAGTTGCCATACCAACGACGATACGTGTGCTGTCTTCAGATTCATTTCTTAAATTAACCCTATTTATTGTTTTTTGTCTAATCGCTTCTAAATCTGCTAAACTTTTCATATTTAAACTCCTATCTTGCCGAACGAAAACATTCAGCATAATAATATTTAACAAATTGGTTTCAGAAAGAAATACTATCAATTCCTTCCCTGATATAACTTTGCATCCACAATATAACATCCGGATTATTAGGCGGTATACCCCGGAGAATTTCATCGATTTCTTTGGTGTTCATTGTGAATTTTTTGTCATTGAAAGTGTGTTCATAAACAAAATTAACATTTAAATTACAAGAAACAAGCGTAGATATTGTTTGTTCAATATTTCCGAGCGGAGGTCTGTCAATGTGATTATATTGAAACATAGCTTTAACACAAGTCCCCTCACCGACTTTTGACGATATACTAAATGTACCGTTGGACTGTTCAGTTATGAGTTTTAACAAAGATATCCCCATTCCCACTTTTCTTGTGTTTCTGGTGGTGGAAAAAGGATCGGTAACGTTTTTTAAGAAATCTTCACTCATACCTTTGCCGTTATCTGAAATAGTAATAACAAGCAAGTTTTCGGACACTTGTTCGGATATCTTGATTTCGACAATTGTAGCATTAGCAGCTATAGAATTCTCCGCAATATCAAGTATATTTAATGATAATTCTTTCATTTTAATTAATTCTGATACTTTTCAATAATGCCCGGAATATCATCAACAACAAGTCTGCCATAAACATCATCATTTACAGTTAATACAGGAGCTAAGCCGCATGCACCAATACAGCGAGTAGCTTCAAGTGAAAATTTACCGTCAGGAGTACATTCCCCTACGTCAATTCTAAGGATTTCTTTGATTTTATCCAAGAGATCGCCTGAACCTTTTACATAGCATGCTGTTCCAAGACAGACAGCAATTTTGTACTGTCCCTTCGGATAAAGCGAGAACTGAGTATAAAATGTAACAACACCATATACTTCTGCAAGCGGCAAATCCAGTTCCTCTGCAATGATTGTTTGAACCTCAATCGGAAGATATCCATATATTTCCTGAGCTTCATGTAAAACCGGGATAAGGGCTCCCTTAGACTGCTTATGTTTATTAATAACCTCCATAAGCTGTGCTTCCTGCTCTTTAGTCCCCTGAAAAGCAGGTAGTTTTTTATCTGACATCTTTATGCCTCCTTAAATTATATTTACATAATTGTCTAAGCTAGATTATATCACATAATTATTCAAAAATCTACAAAAAGCAAAAATATAATGTTTTTATCATTTTAAAATAGCGTCAAAAAACGAATTTATTGATTTTTCCGTACATTCCAAATAGTTTTCAGCCTCAAAAATGTCATACAAATAGTGTGCGTCTGAATTTCTTATAAACTCATAGCCAAGATATTCGTACATTTTCTCATCAGCATTTTTCGACAGTTCTATGCGTCTAAATCCCAGGTCAGGAACGGTGCCGAGATTTGATAATATGCTATAAGAACTTCTGTCGACGTGAGCAGGTATTACCACACCGTCAACACTATTTACTAACTCGACTAATTCAGCAATATCAATATTGGCTGAATTAACCAAAAGCTTTTCTTCGTAATCGACAATTTCATCCTTTGAGTTAATAACAAGCTGTTCACCGAATATTTCTTTTTCGTTTTTAATATCCGGCAGCAATGTATATATCCTGTTATAAGCATTTTCTGCAGCATCCATATCTCGAAATAAAGTTAACATATGCACATTTTCTGAAGTTTCAATTTCCATAGCGGGAATTACAATTAAGTTGGTGTTTTTTGCAACCTCAAAAACAGCGTGCAAATTTTTAATACTGTTGTGGTCAGAAACAGCAATAACATCCAACCCTTTGAGAATGGACATATTGACAATGTTGTTAGGTGTCATATCGTTATCTCCGCAGGGGGACAACGCAGAATGTATATGTAAATCATAATAAAGTTTCATAATATATTACCAAGTATAACCGCAGCCTGATATGCAGATAACGGAGTTTTTAAAATTGTAATCCCCTGTTCCCTGGCACGAATAAGACAATCTTCATCAGGCACGACGTTTTCGCACATTAAAACACAAGATATATCAGTGAGTGTTGCAACAGCAACAACATTGACATTCGACATAATTGTAAGCCAAATATCACCTTCTCTGGCATTTGCCATAACCCAACTGAGCAGATCGCCTATGTAACATCCGGTAATATCACGTTGCAGTAAATCACCTTCATTAACAATCTGTGCACCAAGCTTTTCAATAATATCTTTAACAAGCATACGCTATACTCCCTTATTCTTCAAGATGATTCATTTCGTTCATTATAAATTTTAATTTTTCCTTATAAATAAATATACAGTCTGATTCTTTGGCAAAACCTTTAACTCCATCTTCAGCCAAAGCCGTACATGACGGTGCTCCGCAAGAGCCACAATCAAGCCCTGGAAGTTTATCTATAAGTTTGTCGATCTCATCCATCATTTTTATTGACTCCGCCATGTTAGAACTCAATTTTAAAATTGGTTCACATTCGATTTGTGATGTAAGCGAAATATCATCAATATTAACATCATCAATATATGGCGTACGTTCGTATTTTTTCATAAGTTTCTTTATATTTGCCTGGGCAACGTATGTATTATTTACAGTCAATGGTCCACCAACACATCCTCCGGTACACGCACAACATTCTATGAAGTCAATGTCGACAATTTTATCATCCTCTAAATCTTCGAGAACTTTGATAACGTTCTTTACGCCATCAACTGCAATACTGTTATATGAGCTAAGTTTTTGACTTTCACCCCCGCTTTTTGCCCAGCCAATCCCCGACGAGGTTGAAATTGTAGAATGAGAACTTGTTGTTAATTTTGAATAAAAAGGTGCGATTTCACGAACAATGTCGGCGATAGAAATAACCCCGTCTACATAAGATTCGGAAATGCCAATCGGAGCTTTACAACTAGTAACTTTTGCGGCACATGGCGAAATGAAAAAAACTCCAACATCGCCAGGGGCAAGTTTAAGCCGTTCAGCACTTTCAAATTTTGCCTTTTTGGCAACAATGTCTAAAGGACTTTGCAGTGGCAAAATATTATCAATTAAACTTGGAAATCGTATTTTGATAAGTCTGACGATTGCCGGACATGATGAACTTATCAGCGGCTTAACAGAACTGTCTTTAGCCAATAAATCATTCGTTTTGGAAGAAATAATGTCTGCACCGAGTGTAACCTCCCTGACTTCGTCGAACCCAAGAAGTTCAAGAGCATAAAGTAAAATTTCAATATTAATTTCATTGTATTGAGCGTAAAAAGCCGGTGCAGGCAAAGCAATTTTGTATTTATAATCAAAAATCTTATCATACTCATCAGTAATCGCCTTCTTAGCATGATATGGACAAATGCGGATACACTCACCGCAATCTATACAACGTTCCTTTATAATTTTAGCTTTAGAATTCCTGATTCTAATCGCTTCAGTTGGACAATGTTTCAGACAATTAGTACATCCTTTGCATAAGTCCTTATCCAAAGTAACAGAGTGAAAATACTTATTCATAATCATATTCTCCTATCTTAAGAAGGAATGTTTACTTTGATTTCAACAGTGGTACCAACACCAATTTCAGTAGTAATTTTTAAATCATCAGCGTATTTTTTAATATTGGGCAACCCCATCCCGGCTCCAAAACCCAACTCTCTAACGCTATCGCCTGCAGTAGAGTATCCCTCCTGCATAGCAAGGTTAAGATCGGATATCCCGGGACCGCTATCTGCCAAAACAACATGGATGCATTCCGGGGAAATTTCAACATCGATAGTTCCGCCGTTGGCATGAATAACCATATTAATTTCAGCCTCATACATAGCAATGGCAAGATTTCGGATGCAATCAGGATTTACACCTAATTTCCTCAATACTTTTTTCACGGAACTTGATGCCTCGCCAGCATTTATAAAATCTTTTTTATCAATATCATAGTGTAGTTTCAAATTTGAGTTTTCCAAATTTATCCCTCTTCCCTGACAACGATATTAAACTAATCCTGCATTATAAAGCTTTCCGCAAGCTGCATATAACCGTTCATCAGTCTTTAATAAGATAATATCTTTAAGTTTTGCCAATTGTACTACTTCATCGTCAGGATTTTTACCACGGACAAACACAATTGCTTTCATATCCATCATAAAAGCTGTCCTGACAACCTGCGGATTATTTAATCCGGTAAGTAATAACCCTTGATTTTTGACAAAAGCAAGAACATCACTCATAAGATCACATCCGCATGCAGAAAATACTTCTTCATCAATTAACTCCTCGCCACATACAATTTCTGCATTTAAAATTTCTTTAACCTCTGTAATTTTCATAAAAACCTCCAACAATTAAAAGTTTAAAGTTTCGGCAGATAGTTCATCTATCTTAATTTCTTTGTTTTCACCGCTATACATATTTTTAATAACAGCGACACCTGATTTAATTTCGTCATCACCAAGTACCAAGCTATATTTAGCATTTAATTTATCTGCATATTTTAATTGTGCTTTTACGGAACGATTTAAATGATCAAATTCAGCGGAAACACCTAATCTTCTTAATTGTGTAACTAATTTAAATGCAAAATTAGTAGCGAGTTCACCAATAGAAGCTACAAACAACGTAATATCATTCTGCGGTTCAGGTAAAAGACCTTTTTTGGTTAAAACATCTATCAGACGTTCTAATCCAACAGAAAAACCAATTCCGGGAGTTGATGAACCACCTAATTGTTCCACCAAGCCATCATATCTACCGCCGCCGCAAACAGTTGATTGTGCACCAAGATCAGAAGATTTGATTTCAAATACGGTTTTTGTGTAATAATCAAGACCTCTAACCAAGGTATTGTCTACAACAAAATCAATTCCAATATCAGTTAAAGAACTTTTTAAAGTTTCAAAGTGATTTTTGCATTCGTCGCACAATACCGTATCAACAGTCGGAGCATAATTTATAACATTTCTGCAATCGCCATTCTTACAATCCAACACTCGGAGAGGATTTCGTCCAATGCGGTCATTGCATAACTCGCAAAGCTCACTGCTATGTTCCGACAAGTACGTTTTTAAAAGTTCATTGTATTTTTTACGACATTCTGCACAACCGATAGAATTTATATAAAGTGTTAAATCTTCAATTCCAAGTTTTTTTAATAAACTCATAGCAAGAGAAATTACTTCAGTGTCAGTACGGGGATTGCTACTGCCAAAATTTTCCACCCCAAACTGTCTGAATTCACGAAATCTGCCCGCCTGAGGTCTTTCGTAGCGATAGCAAGTAATAATATAGAAAAGTTTGACCGGAGCAGGTGCATTGTATAGATTGTTTTCAAGATAACTTCTTACAGTTGAAGCAGTACCTTCAGGACGAAGTGTGATACTTCTGTCACCCTTATCTGTAAAAGTGTACATCTCCTTCTGCACAACATCCGTAGTATCTCCTACTCCTCTGTTAAACAAATCAGTTTGTTCAAAAACAGGAAATCTGATTTCATTATAACCGAAATTTTTGCATACGTCATATATACATTTTTCTACATATTGCCAAATATGTACATCAGCAGGTAAAATATCATGTGTACCTTTTGGGGCTGAAATTTTAATTTGTTTGCTCATTTTAATTCTCCTTTTGGTGATTTCTGGACTTTAAAAAGTTAAATAAAATAATTGAGGCTCCGGTTAACAGCAAAACAAGTGAAACAGATAGTTTGAAAATCACGGGAGCAATAATATTATAAAAACTTAAAAAGTTTAAAATTCCGCATAAATAAGCAATTATTGATATCCATATAGGAAAATATCCTAAATTTTTATTTTCAAATATAAATACAATAACAGCTAAAATTCCAATGTAAAAGCAGTCATACCCGATTAGTAGTTCGCTCATCGAAGATGTTGCTGCAGTAAATACATGCAGTGCAAAAAAAGCGATAGCAACAGAAATATAGATGAATAATTTCCGTTTTGAAGTAAGATACAGAAGTAAAAAGGCACACGCCAATGCAAAATAGATTAAAAGGAAGTTAGCACCACCAACAACGTTAAACGCAGAAATTATTAAATATGAAATGCCGGTAGGAATAAAAAAGCAAGATAAATACTTAAAAACATTATTATTGAATTTATAGTAACAACATAGAAAAGCAGCACCGATTAAAAGCAAAATAATAGAAGAAAATGGAATGCTGAGCATTTCCAAAATTGTGCCTAAACCTGCAATAAGAAAGATTAATCCAACAGTATATACAAAAAATTTGTTTGAATTCATAATATCACCTCAATATGCAATCTATTCGTATGAAGAAAAAATTGAAAGAATTTTATCTTTGTTTTCCCCATTTTCCGCGGAAAATGGGATAAATTTGCTTTCTTCTACGCCTAAAGCGTTAAAGATATCGTCAAGTTGTTGCTTTTTTTGTGAAGGTTTCAGTTTGTCGGTTTTGGTAGCAATTACAAAATAATCAATGTTATAATGTTCAATCCATTCCAACATCATAAAATCATCATCTGTAGGCAGATGCCGTGCATCAATCAGTAAGAAAATTGTTTTTAATTGGGGACGATTTTCGAGATAATAGTTAATCATTTCAGCCCATGCCGCTTGTTCATTTTTGGAAACTTTTGCATATCCATATCCGGGCAAATCAACAATGTTTAATTTCTTATCTATATTGTAAAAATTAATTGTTGCAGTTTTTCCGGGTTTGGAACTGGTTCTTGCAAAATTTTTCCTGTTTAAAACTTTGTTAATTAAAGAAGATTTGCCAACATTTGAACGCCCAACCATAGCTATTTCAGGTAAATTCCCAACGGGATATTGAGAATCTTTTACAGCAGATACAATAAATTGAGCTAAATGAAAATTCACATAATTACCTCCAATCCATTTATGAATTTAACGCAATTTTTATAATCTCAGATACATCATTAACAGTAATAAATTTAATTTTTTGTTTTACGGTTTCCGATACATCATTAAGATTACGTTTATTACCATAAGGTATAAGTACAGTGTTAATATTATTTTGGAGTGCCGCTAAACTTTTTTCCCTTAATCCGCCAATAGGAAGAACTTTCCCTGTCAGAGAAACCTCTCCGGTCATAGCAAATCCTTGTTTAAACTGCTTACCTGTAAAAGCGGATATCAATGCAGTAACAATAGTGACGCCTGCGGATGGTCCATCTTTGGGTACAGCACCTTCAGGAACGTGTATGTGCACATCTTTTTCATTAATTTGAGATATATCAATTCCATATTTTTTGCAGTTGGACTTAACATATGAGAAAGCAATCTGTGCTGATTCTTTCATTACCTCACCCAAATTGCCGGTTAATTGTAATTTCCCTTTGCCTTCCATCAAAACTGCTTCAATATTAAGAACCTCGCCGCCATATTGTGTCCAGGCAAGACCTGTTACTATTCCGCACTTATCTAATGATAAAACGTCAGAATTAGAATATGCCTCTGTTCCCAAATACTTTTTAACAGTATTTGCAGTAATTTTTGTCCTTTTTGAATTGCTTTCAACGATTTTTACCGCACATTTACGACATATCTTTTGAATGCATCTGTCGAGATTTCTAACACCTGCTTCTCTGGTGTAAGAAAGTATTATTTTTTCCAAAGCGTCATCTGCAAAAGATACACCTTTTATAGCATGTTTGAAAATTTCATTGGGAATTAAGTGCTGCTTTGCAATTTGCAATTTTTCTTCGAAAGTATATCCGGGAATTGAAATAATGTCCATTCTGTCAATCAATGCCGAAGGAATAGATGAAACATCATTAGCTGTAGCGATAAAAATTGCATTAGAAATATCAAAAGGAATTTCCAGGTAATTATCTTTAAATTCCTTGTTTTGTCCATTATCAAGAACTTCAAGCAATGCAGACGACGGATCACCTCTGAAATCAGAAGCAATTTTATCGATTTCATCAAGTAAAATTAACGGATTGTTAACTTCAGTTTGCTTAAATGCGTTAATTATACGTCCGGGCATAGCTCCAATATACGTCTTCCTGTGACCGCGAATTTCACTTTCATCCTTAAGACCGCCCAATGAAATTCTTGTGTATACTCTTCCAAGTGCCGCTGCCAAAGATTCCGCAATAGTAGTTTTACCTACACCGGGAGGTCCCACGAGACATATTATATTTCCATTCCCAATTCCACCAAGTTGTCTGACTGCAATATACTCTAAAATTCTCTCTTTAACATCATTTAAACCAAAATGATGTTCATCAAGAATATTCTTTGCATTGTTCACATCAAGATTATCATTCGTAGAATAATTCCACGGTAAATCCAAAACTAAATCAAGATAAGATATAATCACTCCGGCTTCCGAGGAATGAAGATTCATATTGCTGAGTCTGTCTATTTCTTTAATTAATTTTTTTTCACTGATTTCAGGCAATTTTAAATTAATGATTTTATCATAATACTCATCACATATGCTATCAAAATCTTCGGCATCCCCAAGCTCGTTTTTGATTGTTTTCAACTGTTCATTTAAATAATATTCTCTTTGATTTTTATCAATTTTTTGTTTAACTTTACCTTGGATTTCCGACTCAATTTCATTAATTCTGATTTCTCTGTCTAAAAAAGCAATCAACTTGCCAAACAATTCTCTAACATCTGTAATATCCAGAAGTGACTGCAGTTCATTGTGCTCTATAACAAGATTTGAACTGATATTATCGCATATATTTAACAAAGGCTTATGTGAGTCAAATGAATTAGCCACCACATTCGGTACATTGTTGTTAGCAGTAGTGAAATACAAATAAGATTTATTTCTTAATTCCCTGTATTTTTGCAAATCTTCAGGAATATCAAGGTTAAAGTCGTTTGTAACGCTTGTTTTTTCAACATTACATGTTAAAAATCCTTTGGTGTTTTTTATATCAGTGGCATTTACTCTGTATAAGCTGGTTACAACAACACGATATGTATTTTCTGACGATTTGAGAAAATGCGAAATTTTTGCTAAAGTACCACAGGAATATATATCATCGGAAAGAGGTTTATCTACGACCGGATCTTTCTGTGATACTAAAAAAACCATTTGTTCATTTTTCAACGCTTCTTTGATAGCAGCTATGGTTGATTTTCTTTCAACGTCAAAATGTATCTGAATTCCGGGAAAAACAACAATTCCTCTCAAAGGAAGTACAGGTATATCATAAATAATCAAAATATTTCTCCATTCAAATTAGTGCTCTGCAGAATTTAAATATTCTTCTTGCTCTTTAGTAAGTTTGTCAATACTTATCCCCATAGTGGATAATTTAAGATTTGCAACATAGCTATCAAGTTCTGCCGGAACCTCATATACCATATTTGTCATTTCGTTGTGGTGCTCAGCAATATATTTCATTGTAAGTGCCTGTATAGCAAAACTCATATCCATTATTTCAGCGGGATGACCATCGCCTGAGGCAAGATTGACAAGGCGACCTTCAGCCAAAACATTAATCCATCTGCCATCCGGCATTTTATATCCCATAACATTATCTCTGACACATTTAATTTCAACAGCCATTTCTTCCAACTCAGGGATGTTAACTTCTACATCGAAATGACCGGCATTTGAAAGAATTGCACCGTTCTTCATATTTTTGTAGTGTTCCTTATGAATAACCCGCTCACAGCCAGTAACAGTAACAAATATATCGCCAATTTTGCTCGCTTCATTCATTGTCATAACCTTAAATCCGTCCATGACAGCTTCAATAGCTTTTATTGGATCTATTTCACAAACTATAACATCTGCACCAAGACCTTTTGCTCTCATAGCACATCCTTTGCCGCACCAACCATATCCGGCAATTACAACGTTTTTGCCGGCAACAATCAGATTGGTAGTTTTATTAATAGCATTCCATACTGATTGACCGGTTCCGTATCTGTTATCAAAAAGATGCTTGCAATCGGCATCATTAACCGAAACAACAGGGAAACGTAATTTTCCGGCTTTTTCTCGTGAACGAAGTCTGTGAATACCGGTAGTGGTTTCCTCACTCCCCCCCCACACCTGCATATCTAAAAATTCATCGTGTAAAAAGTTCGTTATATCTCCTCCATCATCAAGAAAAATATTAGGATTGAATTCCAAAGTTTTTCTTAAATGATAGTTATATTCTTCTTCAGTAGCATTATGCCATGCAAAAACTTCAAGACCGTTTTTAACAAGAGCAGCTGCAACATCATCTTGTGTAGAAAGCGGATTACATCCGGTAAGTCTTACTTCGGCACCCGCAGCTTTCAGCACTTCAGCCAAATATGCAGTTTTTGCTTCTACATGTATACACATTGCTATTTTAATACCTTTTAAACATTGCGAGTCAGAAAAATCTTTTTCAATGTTATTTAAAAGAGGCATATTTTTCTTTACCCAATCTATTTTCATTCTGCCATGTTCATGTAAATTAATATCTCTGATAATACTCATACTAACACCATTCCAACTATTAATTATTTAAAAAGTTGGGCGGGTAAAAACCCACCCATACTATTTAAATTCTTTTTATTATTCTTCTTCAGAAATTACTTCTTCTTCATTTTGAGCAGGAATTTCTTCTGCTGCCACAGTTTCTTCTTCAATGAGAGCACGCATACTTAAGCCAATCTTCTGAGTTTCTGCATTGATATCAACAACTTTAGCCTGTACTTCCTGTCCAAGTTCAAGCACGTCAGCAGGCTTTGCAATACGTTTATTTGCAATCTGTGAAATGTGAATCAAGCCATCAACACCCGGAATGATTTCGGCAAATGCACCAAACGGAAGAAGTCTTACTATTTTACAATCAACGATATCTCCTTCGTGAATTGTTTCAATTACTTTATTCCATGGATTATCTTCAGCTTTCTTGTGACCCAAAGAAATTCTCTTCGTTTCTTTATCGAAGCTTAATACGGTAACTTCAATGATGTCACCAACATTAACAACTTCAGAAGGATGCTTGATGTGTTTCCATGAAAGTTCGGTAATATGTACTAAACCATCAACACCGCCAATATCAACAAATACACCAAAATTGGTAATTGACTTAACAACACCCTTGATTGTCTGTCCTTCTTCAATTGTGCTCCAGAAAGCTTCAGACTTTCTTCTTCTTTCTTCGAGTAACAATTCCTTAATAGAGCCTACAACTTTGCGTCTTCTTCTATCGAAATCGATAAGACGTAAAGTAACTTCCTGACCAATCATTGATGACAAATCTTCTGAATATCTTTCAGTAGCAAGAGAAGCCGGGACAAAAACCTTGGTTCCCAAGGCCACAACAATAATGCCGCTCTTTACAACTTCTGTAACAATACCGCTAATAGGGGTCTTGTTTTCAAAAGCTTCATTAATTTCACGCTGTGCAGCAATAGATTCAAGCTTTCTCATTGAGAGGGTAACATAACCTTCCATATCGTTAACACGAACAACGAATGCTTCAATTTCCTGTCCCACTGATAAAACATCTTCGATGTTTACGTTAGGTTTAATTGTAACCTGATCAGCAGGAATAATACCATCAGCTTTTGCGTCAAGTCCAACATACACTTCAGTAGGTGTTATTTTAATAACAGTACCCTTAACAATATCCCCTGTATTTAAAGGTTTTAAAGTGCTTTCAATTGCCTCCTCAAAATTCATTTCTTTTTCTTCTAACATGTTTACTACCTCCTTTATTATGCACGCAGGTGTTGAAGCACCTGCAGTAACACCAACAACATCAAATTTATCCGAATTAAACAATAATTCATTTTTGTTTTGAATAAAGAAAACGTTAGCGCATTTCTTTTCAGCAACATTAGCTAAGCGTTTGCTGTTTGAACTCTTGTTGTCGCCTATAACAACAACAGCGTCACAGATTTCGGATAAATTTATAGCTTCGTTCTGCCTGTCCAAAGTCGCGTTACATACGGTATCTACAATAACGGAATCATGCTTGGATTGCAGAATTTTTTTAGATATTTCTTCCCATTTACGTCGTTCAAATGTTGTCTGTGAAACAACGCAAACATTATCAAGTGAAGAAATCTCTTTGGGAATATCTTTCAAATCAGATAAAACTGTTGCATTATTATCACACCAACCGAGTATTCCCAACACTTCGGGATGAGTTATGTCACCCACAACAAATATATTATACCCTAAATTATAATATTTTTCAACTACATTATGAATTTTTTTTACAAAAGGACAAGTTGCATCAATTATTTTTTTTGCCCGCTTACTTATTTCTTCCATTTCAAATTTAGAAATGCCATGAGAACGAATTAAAACAGTGTCATCAGGTGATATTTCATCCACACTACTGATAACTTCGACGCCACGTGCAGAAAAAGAATCAACAACAGCAGAGTTATGAATAATAGGTCCGTATGTCTTAAGGTTGTCAGATTTGGAAATTTCATCATTGAGCATATTAACAGCTCTGTTTACACCATAGCAAAAACCGGCAGTTTCAGCAACAATTATTTTCATAACAATTCTGACAGCTCCTTAATTCTTTGCATAACATTTACGGTGTTTTGATTTAATTCATCCTGAGAAAGCTTACGACCTTCAAAATACATAGGATCACCGATAATGATATTAATCTTACTTCTGAATTTATATTCACCGGTAATAGCAATGGGAACTATCGGCTTTTGACATCTTGAAGCAAGTAAAACGGCACCTGCTTTTGCATCATCGACATTTAAATCGCTGCTACGTTTTCCTTGAGGAAAAATAGCTAAAATTTTATTATCATTCAAAATATGTATTGCCTGTTTAATGGCATTGATATCATTTGAATTTCTTTTCACAGGAAAAGCGCCGAATTTTTTCAGGAACCATCCGGCAAATGCGTTTTCAAACAATTCAGCTTTTGCCATAAAATTAAGTTGCCTTTTTAATAAGACATATAATACAACAACATCCCAATTACTTCTGTGGTTGGCAGTTAATACATACCCTCCGTCAATCTCCAGATTTTCCTCACCTATAACATTCACTTTGTATATAAATTTTAAAAACAAATCAACAACACATACAATAAACTTTCTAAACATTTACTTTACCATTTCTTGCATAATATATTTTTCAACAACACTAATAGATTCGTCCAGCGTGTTACCTGTAGTGTCTATAACCTTGGCAGACTCATCAATACGCAAAGGACTAAATTCTCTTTTGCTGTCATTAGTGTCTCTGTTAATCACATCTTGAAGGACTTGCTCAAATGTAGTTTTGATGCCTTTATCAATCAATTCATCATATCTGCGTTGTGCTCTGCTCTCGGCAGAAGCTGTAAGAAAAATTTTAATTTCAGCATCAGGCAAAACATAAGTTGCAATATCTCTGCCATCCATAACAACATTTTTTCCTTTTGCAAGATTTCTTTGCAGCTCGACAAGCTTAATTCTTACTTCGGGAATAGCGGCAACATCCGATGCAGCCATTGAAACCTCGGGAGTACGGATTTTATCAGTGACATCCTCATCGTTCAAAAACATTCTTTGACCTGCTGTATCAAGTGATATATCAATTTTTAGACCGTCAAGCAAGGCAATTATCTGTGAAATATCGCGTTTTGTATCAAGGTTGTTATTGAGAGCATATAAACCGATAGTTCGATACATAGCACCGGTATCAATATATACAAAGCCAAATTTTTTTGCTACACATTTTGAGATTGTACTTTTGCCGGCCCCGGATGGCCCATCAATAGCAATTTTCATCAAAAACCTCCTATGCACTTTTGTGCAGCTTTTTCGCCGGCCAGATAGCCGGTAGAAAAAGCAATTTGCAAATTGAAACCGCCTGTATACGCGTCAACATCCAAGACCTCACCGCAAAAATATAAATTGTTGCAAAGCCTAGATTCCATAGTTGAAGGATTAACTTCCTGTAATTGAACACCACCGGAAGTAATTATAGCTTCTTCAATTGGTCTTAATCCCTTTACAGAAATAGGAAATCCCTTCATTAAAGCAACAAGATTTTCACGTTCAGCCTTAGTTATAGAATTTACTTTCTTATCAGGATGAATGCCCGATAACTCTATTATAACAGGAATGAGCTTTTTTGGCAATAATAAATCCAGTGAATTTGAAAAATTTTTATTAATAAATTGTGAAAAATCTCGCAGTAACCGCTTGTCCAACATTTCAGCTGAAAGTGCGGGCTTAAGATCGATATAAAGTTTGTAATTCTTATCGGATTTAATATGTGAGCTGGAACTGAGCACAATCGGGCCGGTAACGCCAAAATGTGTAAACATCATTTCACCAAAATCAGAATAAACACATTTTTCGTTATCACAAACTTTGATACCGACATTTTTAAGTGATAATCCTTGTAATTCAGTGCAGTATTGCTCAGAAATTTCAATTGGAACCAAAGACGGTTTCAAATCGGTTATGTGGTGACCAAATTTTTGTGCAAATTTATAACCGTCGCCTGTAGAACCTGTAAGAGGGTAAGAAACACCCCCTGTTGCCAATATAACAGCAACTGAAGTGATTTTATTATCAACCAAACTTATTTCAAAAAAGCCGGAACTGTTTTTTTGAATATTTCGGACTCTTGAAAAGAGTACATCAACATTTAAGTCTTGCAGAATTTTAATAAATACATTCACGACGTCAATAGCTTTGTCGGATTTCGGGAAAACACGTCCGCCGCGTTCGGTCTTTAATTCAAGCCCGTTATCCGCCAAAAACTTTTGTAATGCAAAATTATTAAAATTATAGTATGCACTATACATAAATTTTGAATTTACAGGAATATTCTCGAAAAAAACAGTATCTTCACAAGCGTTGGTGATATTACATCTACCTTTTCCCGTGATTCGCATTTTCTTGCCAAGAATGTGATTTTTTTCCAAAATTACAACATTTGCACCGTACATAGCTGCAGAAATAGCAGCCATCATACCTGCTGCACCGCCGCCGATAACAGCTATATCAAAATGGTTGTTACTCATCGTTGTGTTCCTTATTATAAACGTCGTATTCATCCCAGAGTTGTTCTAATTCATTGAAAATCATGGAAGTTTCCTCTTTCTTACGCATACCTAAAGCAACAATTAAAGCATTAATAATACTCATAGGTGCAACCAAAGAATCCACAAATGAAGCAGTGTCATTTTTGGCATACAGATTAAAATCGGAATAGGCTACAATGGGTGATTTGCAGGTATCGGTAATTGACACGACTGAGGCATTTCTGTTTTTTGCATATTCCAATGCTTTCACAGTTCGTCTTGAATATCTGGGAAAAGTAATACCAATTACAACATCATTGGAGTTAACTCTAAGTATTTGCTCAAACACTTCGCTGATGCTTGTTGTTTGCACAATTTTCACGTTTTCAAATAATAAGTTAAAATAAAAACCCATAAAAGACGCCAAAGCAGATGCACTTCTTACACCGAGAATATAAATTGTTTTAGCTTTTAAAATAGTATCGACTGCTCCGGCAAAAGCCTTTTTGTCTACATTCTCCATAGTTGTTTTTAATTTAGAAATATCTGCGGACATAATTTTGGACAAGATGTCTTCGTTATCCATTTTGTCAGATACAATTTCAAATCTTTGAAGTGAAGTAAGCTTGTTTTTTATTATTTCGCGCAGAGCAGACTGAAGCTCAGGAAAACCTTCATAACCAAGAGCTACGGCAAACCTGACAACGGTAGATTCGCTGACATCTACTTCCTTTCCAAGCTTGGCGGCAGTGATATACGCAGCTTTATCATACTGGGTCGTGACATAATCTGCAATTTTTTTCTGCCCTTTACTGAAAGAAGAATACGATTCCTCAATTTGTTTTAAAACATTATCCATACTTTCCCCTGCAATCTATTTTAAAATTTTAGCAACTTCACTTGGCGAAAGATGACGCCACTTCCCGTAGGGTAAATTACCCAGTGAAATGCCACCCAACTCAATTCGCTTCAAATCTATAACCGGGTGATTTACAGCTTCAAACATTCGCCTTACCTGCCTGTTTTTGCCTTCAAAAATTGTTATCTTTACAAGTGTAGTGTTATCATTGTATACGTCTTCAATATAAACTTTTGAGGGCATAGTCATACCGTCTTCGAGCACAACACCTGTACGCAATTTATTTATATCCTCACGTGTGACCATTCCGCCTTTAACTCTGGCAAGATACGTTTTGGGAATTTTGTTTTTAGGATGCGTAACCTTGTTGGCAAAATCACCGTCATTAGTCAAAATGAGTAAACCCTCAGTGTTATAATCCAGTCTGCCAACACAAAAAACACGTTCATTTATATCAGTTTTAATTAAATCAATTACCGTTTTTCGTCCACGGTCATCATCTGAAGTAGAAACAACACCTATTGGCTTATATAACATAATATATATTTTTTTGTCAGCACGTTTTACGATATTTCCATCAACTTTAATGATATCGGAATTTTCATCAACATCCTGTCCGATAACGGCAACAACGTCATTAACCATAACTCTGCTTTGCTCTACAATTTTTTCAGAAGCTCTTCTTGAAGCAACACCGCAATCGGCAAGATACTTTTGTATTCTCATCAAATTTACCTCGATAACAAATTAATATATATATTTTACACTTAAATGGGAAAAAAATCAAGAGGTTATCGATTATTACTTTCTGTCTTCAAGCGAAGTATAATTTGTTCTGTGGGTTACACTTTTATAAGCAGGGCGCATAATACGGCCACCGGAAACAATTTCTTCAATTCTGTGTGCACACCATCCAACTATTCTTGACATAGCAAACAGAGGAATAAACAAATCTTTCTCTATTCCCAGCATACTATAAACAAATCCCGAGTAAAAGTCCACATTTGCACATAACACTTTTGTATTTCCTTTGATTTTGGCGAAAACCACAGGGGTGAGTTTTTCAACCAAATCATACAGAGCGAATTCATCTTCCCTGCCTTTCAAACGGGCTAACTCTCTGGCTTTTTCTTTTAACATTACTGCACGTGGGTCAGAAAGAGTATAAATCGCGTGTCCCATACCATATACAAGACCTGACTTGTCAAAAGCTTCTTTGTTAACAATCTTGGTAAGATATTGCTCAACTTCTGTTTCGTCAGTCCAGTTTGAAACGTGTTTTTTGATATCATCAAACATCTCAGCGACAGAAAGTGAAGCACCGCCGTGCTTAGGTCCCTTTAGTGAGCCAACTGCTGCCGAAATTGCTGAATATGTATCCGTACCTGTTGAAGATACTACGTGTGTAGTGAAAGCAGAGTTGTTACCGCCGCCATGTTCCGCGTGTATCATAAGACAAAGGTCAAGAATATCAGCTTCTTCTTTTGTAAACTCCCTGTTCGGTCTCATCATATATAAAAAGTTTTCTGCTATATCAAGTTTCGGGTTTGGAATATGAATATAAAGGCTGTCACCATCATATGCGTGTCTTTTAACTGCATATGCGTTAGCAATTAAAACCGGGAATTTGGCAATTAAACCAATTGACTGGATTAATGTATTTTTTACCGAAAGATCATCAGGGTTAGAGTCATATGAATATAACGCCAAAACCGAACGAGCAAGTTTGTTCATGATATTAGGACTTGGGGCTTTTAATATCATATCTTCAATGAAATTGCCGGGTAAGGTTCTTAATTCGGTAAGCAACGCCTTGAAATCTGTCAATTCTTCTTTTGTTGGAAGGACACCAAACAGTATCAGGAAACAAATCTCTTCAAATCCATGTCTATCTTCTTTCAGACACGCGGATACAAGCTCTTTGACTTCCAGACCTCGATATAACAATTTACCATCAGCCGGAATTTTATCGCTATCTTCTATTGTGTACCCATGAACCTCACCAATAGAAGTAAGTCCAACTAAAACGCCGGTTCCGTCTGAATTTCTCAAGCCTCTTTTAACATTATACTTATTATACAGTTCCATTGGAATAATGTTCATCTCTTCCGTAAGCTTCATTAAATTCTCTAAATGTTCATCAATTTCTTTTCTTTCCAAAAACTTATTGTTCATTACAATATCTCCTATATTTCGCAATTTTTGATATTCAAAAAATTCATAATATTAGTATACATATTTCTAAATAATTTGTCAATAGCATATTAATTATTATAAAACGTCTTTTTTCTCAGAGGTTGCAAAATTATGAAAAATGCAAGTTTGATATTTCTTTGTTGCATTTTATGTATAGTTATAACACCTATAGCTATACATTTATGTGATGATAAAAAAAGAGATAATGTCACAGAGAGTAATATTATTATAAGTGTACTCCAAACTACAACCAACAGCATTGTTAAAATGCCGCTTGAAGAATATGTGTGGAGAGCTACGGCAAAGGAAATGCCTAATACTTTTTCAGATGATGCATTGAAAGCTCAAGCAGTTGCAGTGCGAACCTATGCCGCACGAAAAATCGGCGTACAGATACCTGAACATAAAGGTGCAGACGTATGCACAGATTTTAACCATTGTACTGCTTTTATGATACCGGGCGAAGAAACAAATAGTTTCGGGGAAGAAAAAGACAAAATCTGTGAAAGGATATCTTTATTAGTATCTCAAACAAAAAATCAAATATTAACTTATGAAGGCGAACCAATCCTCGCGGTGTTTCATGCCATATCTTCGGGTATTACCGAAAAATCATCCGATGTTTGGGTTAAGCAACTCCCCTACCTTACAAATGTTGAAAGCAACTTAGATAAAGCGGTTAATGGTTATCATAGTTCAGTTGACTATTCAGTTCCTGAGCTTAAAGATATTTTTGGTTCTGGTGATAATAGTGACGATATTAAAATTTTATCTCGGACTGCAGGCGGTTCTGTTAAAGAAATTAAGATTTTTGGAGAAAATTACGATGGTAAAGACGTGCGGCAAAAGCTCAATTTACGTTCGGCGAATTTCACCATAACTCAAAATTCTGATAATGTTATATTTGATGTGATTGGATATGGTCATGGCGTTGGTATGAGTCAGTCCGGTGCAAATGAATATGCAAAAATCGGGATGAGTTATTTGGAAATTTTGGATAAGTATTATCCGGGGACAACTATTTCAAATATTAAAGAAATTTTGTCACCTCGGTAAAACTGACAAAATCAGCTTAATATGTATGATATAATTATGTCAACATAGATAGGGTGATTTAAATTGAACACAGTACTGTATTTAGATATATATATATTAATCAATATCTTTTTTAACTTTTTAATTATGACTCTAAGTTTATTTACAAGCAAAATTGCGGTTAAATTATACAAGATAATTATTGCATCTGTTGTGAGCAGTTTTCTGTCAGTATTCATAATGTTCAGCAAATTTTACATAGTACCTGCAAAATTCGCAGTGATATTTTTGATTGCAATAATTTTATTCAAGGGTAGCTACAAATTAAAAATCAAGTTTGTTTGTGTATATTATTTATATTCATATATGTTGGCGGGTATAGTGTTATCTATTAATACCATTACAGAGACTATAAGCATAAATGGTGTCAATTATTCATATGTATCCGGTGCGGGTGTGCTTTTATCGGTAGCTATGATGCTGCTTTTGATATTGATTATTCGTAAATTTTTATCGCGGCAACTTAAGAATCCGGAGAATTATAAAGCAGTCACTATTTTCTATAGTAGCACAACCATCAATTTAATTGGATTTTGTGATAGTGGAAATACCATGTATGATTACGAAAATATGTGTCCGATATTTGTAGCCACAAGTGGAATTCTCAGCAAAATCCCTGATATTGAATACACAAAAACAATGGAATGTCGAACTGTATCCGGGATAGGGAAAATTAAAGTATTTAAGCCAGATAATATTATGGTAGAAAGCAGAAGTATACAGGCTATGATAGGCATAAGCGACTTTGAGTTTAATAATGATTATGATTTGTTATTAACTGAAGATATATTTACTGATAATCTAAATTCAAAAAATACAGAAACGGAGAATTTATATGTTTAAATCATTATTGGAATATTTGAAGAAAATATTTTTCTGCGACGAGCAAAACATTTTTTATATCGGTGGGTGTGAAAATTTACCGGCACCACTTGACAAAGAAACCGAAAAGACGCTTTTGCAAAGCATTGGCGACGATAAGGTGAAAAAAATATTAATCGAGCATAATCTAAGACTTGTAGTATACATAGCGAAAAAGTTTGAAAATACAGGGATTAATATCGAAGATTTAATATCAATCGGAACGATAGGACTGATAAAGGCAATTAACACTTTCAATCCGGATAAAAATATTAAGCTGGCTACTTATGCATCAAGATGTATTGAAAATGAAATATTAATGCATTTAAGAAAAGTAAGCTCACAACGCCAGGAAATCTCTATAGATGAACCATTAAACACAGACAGTGACGGCAATGAATTACTATTATCGGACATACTTGGCTCAGATGTTGATATGATACAAAAATCACTGGATGATGAAACCGATAAAGAATTACTGGCACAAGCAATTGAAAGACTTTCTGCACGAGAAAAGACAATTATGCAACTACGTTTTGGGTTGAAAAACGAAGATGAAAAAACCCAAAAAGAAGTGGCAGATATGTTAGGGATATCACAATCCTACATTTCTCGTCTAGAAAAAAGAATAATTTTAAGATTAAAAAACGAAATCAGCAAATTAATAGAGTAAATGCTTGACATCAGGATGATTTTATCATAAAATATACTTATGTCTGCGTCCGTAGCTCACTTGGATAGAGTATCAGACTCCGACTCTGAAGGTAGTGGGTTCGAATCCCATCGGGCGCTCCAGAGAGCATCTGTAAAAGGATGCTCTCAATATTCACTTATCAATTGACAAAATTCACAAAATATATTATAATTTATCTAGTTTGCATCCATAGCTCAGCAGGATAGAGCGACGGTTTCCTAAACCGCAGGTCGGGGGTTCGAATCCCTTTGGGTGCGCCATGAAAAAGAGATAATTTTGCTGTCGGTAAGATTATCTCTTTTTCAGTTATCACTCACAGTAAAATTATATCGTTCTTCCACGTCGTGGCGAACTTCATATATACTAACGCTCAAAGAAAAAAGCAGATACATGTTGACTTTACATGTGTCTGCTTTTTTATATTCACCTAGTGAGTGTGTAATTATCAGCTAATTTCAACAACATATGCTTCGAATTCAATTTTAGAGCCTCTTACCTTCAGAACGCTGCCTACACCAATGTTCTTCTTTCCGTTTAAGAAATACCCCTCATCTTTCAACGTGGCTTTAGACTCAACAGTAAGATATACATCAAATTTATCGGGGTTTGTTACTTTAGTATATTGTCCATCAGCTTTGAGTTTAAGCACTTCTGCATTAGCTATTTTTTTATCTGATATTGTACCGAGGAAATTCCCTTCGTCGTCATACAGCTTTCCGGAAGAAGGGACAGCATCGGCGGTTATGTTCATAAGTTCACTGACTTTTAAAGTGTATATAACATCCAAAGAACCGTCAGTCTCGTTTCTTAAAACCGAGGTCTGGGAAAATTTTTGAACCAAAAACACTACAACAGCAATAACAAACACAGCAATTATTACATCTACAATATTAAATTTCTTTTTCATTTCATTCCACCTCGTTAATTGCTACAACAACACCATGTCCAACCAGACCAGCACTTTTTACATCAACTGTTTTTCCGATATACACTTCATAATCATTGACAAAGCATGCTAATTCATCGCAATTTCCTGCGGCAGAAACCGTCACTGTTACGTCATATTTGCCCGGAATAGAAGTTTCAACATATTCGCCTGCTTGACTGCTGAATTCATATCTGACGGCATCTTTTTCACTATAATCAGAAATATTACCAATTTCAATAATTTTAATGCCGTCAAAAATTGCGGCACCGGGTTGAATAGCATCAGCAAACTCAGCCGTGACCTCTTTGAATAAAATATCATAAGTGAAATCGGAAGAATTCGAATCCACGGCTTTACCGTTGATATATACATATCCCAAAGCAACAATTGCTAATATGACTAATATTATAAGAATATCAATGATATTAAATTTAATTTTATTTATTTTCATACTATTTCCTCCTGACTAATGAAGTATACACATCTTGTATATGCTGTGCATTAATGCTTGCAGTATATTTTTGGTTATATAGTTTTTCAGCCCCTTCAGACAGAGAAGTGTATAATGCTTTATCATCTAAAACTTTTCTCATACACTTTTCGAGAGCAAGACTGTCCTTACTTTTAAACAACAAGCCATTGACTCCATCAACAACTAATTCAGGATTTCCGCCGTAATCAGACGCAATGATAGGCTTGCTAACACTCATTCCCTCGAGCAACGATAAACTTGTTGCTTCAGTTCCAAAAGAAGCATTAACGTTGACATCAATAACATTCATAACTGAAGTGACATCTTTTATATGCCCCGTAACAATAATATGCTCCTCCATTTTTTCTGAAGCAATTCGTTCTTTAATATGTTCGAGATACCCGCCTGTACCGCATATCATAAACTTAACATTGTTGTAATCCTTAACAATGTTCTTTGCAGCATCAATGAAAAAATCATGTCCTTTGATATCTTCGACGCGCGCAACCATCGCAAAAACGAATTCGCTATCTAAACCAAAAAAATCACGTGCTTTAGCCAGTTCAGATTCTGTGTATCTGGCAACAGGTTTAACGCCATTTTTAATAACAGTAATTTTTTTTGAAGATACCCCTGCCTCTGTGAGATTATCCATTGCAGCTTGTGCAACAGCTATAATTCGATTTGATGTAATGTTGTTTGCAAAACCGTTTACCATTTTGCCAATGCCTTTTGTAACTTTTGGTGAATTAGGAAAAACGCTATGCCTTGTATAGACAACAGGAATCCCGCAAATTTTAGCGGCAATTCTCGCAGAGAAACTTGCGTGAGTGTGAACAACGTCAGGTTTTTCGGTTTTAAAAACCTGATATAATTCCTTAACGCCAACTTTCGAAAAAGATTGGTTTTCAAGTCCATCAACTTCAATTATTCTTGTCTTTGTCAATTCAATATGCGGAATTAATTCGCTGCCTTTAGGAAGAACAACGCTTATATCAAACAATTCTCTGTCGTAATGTTGCAAAAATGTCAATATACAACGTCCCGCGCCACCAATATTATGATCACTGGAAACATTTATAACCTTAATTTTTCCCATCTAACTTCCTCCTTGCAACAATGTCAACGGCTAATCCGATAGCTATATATATCCAAAACATAAGAAAAACTCTGTAGTTGTACCAAACGTTATCAAACATACCTTGCAGTAAATAGCCGCTTATGGCTGCAATCAAACCTGAAGCTATAGTTTTCAGGGTTGCATCATTTGAACTCCTTACAATTGAAAATAGTCGTTTATAATAGAATATAATAATCAAAATGAAGGCCACAGCACCAACAATGCCGGTTTCTGTCAAAATAACGAGGTACAGATTGTGCGGATGTGGTGCAGTAATAGCTGAATAGGCATACAGCGGATATATTGAATTAAAAGCATCAGAGCCAAGCCCAATTCCCGTAATCCAAAAATCTTTTAACATATTGATTGTGCCTTCCCAAATATAAACTCTGTAGGACGTGGAACTGTCAGCTAAGTTGCCGACACTAGTTATTCTGGATATTATACTATCCGGTAAAAAGAATATTGAAGCAAGTCCAAGGATGCAAAAAACTGCAAACATTTTACGCTTGCTCATAAAAAGGAAAATCACAACTGCAAAAATCAACCCAATCCAGCAACCGCGCGAATATGTGAAAACCAAAGCTACACCGGAAAAAGCAACCGCTGCTAAATGTATAATTTTTGCATACATATTTTTTGAAATAAAGAAGCAAACGGCAGATGTAATTATAACAAGAATAAGATATTCACCAAAAACATTCGGATTGCCAAAGAAGGACACGACACGACCTGAAATCTCATCAAACATCTCGGTATCAATCCATGTATTTTGATTATCAAACCCACTAAAATGTTGGTAAATACCAAACAATGATACAGGCAAGGAAAAAGCAGAAATTCCATTTAAAACCGAAACGATAACTTTTTTGGTAGAAAACAATTTAACCAAAGCATAACTTGAACACAAAAATGCTATATACACCATAGCAATCTTAACGCTTGATGCTTTTGCAAAAGAAAACATAGCTGCAATTGCAAAGGAAATCCCCATAAACAGCAACAACATATTAAAGGCATACTTGTCCGCGAATAAATTGTTTTTATATCCCAAGCAACATTTGACAACAACACTGCCAAATAAAGCAATCCCGTACAAAACCATCGCCATTGTCGGCATAAATGGCAGGATACAAACGTACAACCATGCTGCAAAAACCGTATATCTAAAGAATATTACGGTTGCAATTATCAAGATTATAACCAAAGCGGTAGGTATCAAACCGAAAATAAGCGTTGAGATGCCAAGCAACGCACCGACAAAAGCATACGACCCATAATTATATATGTTTTTCAAGGGCTTATCGTCAGGAACAGCAATATGAAACTTTTTAAGTATATATCTAATAGTAAAAGAATTGTTAAGCGTTGTAACAATACTGTGCCCTGCTATAGCCAACACAACTCCAATAGTAAGAAGTGCAGCACAAATCAAAGTGGCAACTGTACCGGCATTCTTAAGAAAAGAACCAATAATCCCAATTCCACCCCATAGAGTCAGCACAATTCCCGGGAATACTAATGGTACACTAATTAAATCAGCACACAAGTTAGAAAAATAAGTAATAATAGCACTTTTATCTAAAAACTCTCTTATCGAAGCAAATATTTTATTTGCAAATCTATCCAATATAGATATGTCATATCGCTTACACTTCGAGTAATCATCATCAAACTTGTCATGTGCAGAAAACGCATAAACTATGGCACTGGATTTCACTTTTTCATTGAATTTATCATTCAATGTTGTAAGAAAATGCCATATGGCACTTTTTTGAATCAAGCTGCCAATTGCAGTGTATGCTTTTATGAACAAAGTGATTATTATTGATTTGACAGTCACAATCTACTCCCCTTTCTTAATCAAATTACTAATGTCCTTAACACGCATCAAAACTAAAAGAACAAAATATATTAATAACGCACATAACACACATAAAGCAAGAATAACAAATTTTATCAGGAAACCATTGATAAAACCTTCAAGTGCCGTATAAACAATTCTTGCAACAACGACTGATATTGCTGATGAAGTTAAAGTTTTTATCAACAATATTACATTCGATTTTACGTCAATCAATGGTACAGCTCTCTTAATCTTATGAATAAGATTGACAGCACTGCATATCGCTGCAAATGCAGATGACAAAGCCAATCCCGCAACACCTGCTTTTTCATAGAGCAAGAAACTTAAAACAATATTTACGGTTATTGTAAAAAGTGCATTTTTCATTGGGACAACAGAATTTTGCATTGAATAAAAGCTTTTATTCAATACTTCCTGCAGTCCGTAACCCAGCATACCAAAACTGTAGAAAAACAATGCTATCGAAGTCATACGTACAGACTCGGTGTCAAAAGCACCTCGCATATATATAACTTCCACAATTGGGCGGGAAAATGCCAAAAACAGCAACATAATTGGTGTAATAAAAATTATCGTAGCTTTTAGCGAAGCGGTAATTACACCGGCACAGTCTGTATTCCTGTTGGCAGCAAACAACCTTGAAAGTTCCGGCAGAATAAGATTAGTTACCGACATGGTAAATACGCCAACGATTATCAGATATAATTTATTAGCGTAATTGATGTAACTAACTGCATTACCACCATCAATAAATGAGGCAAGATATAAATTTACCATCACATTAAGCGGCTGAACCCACGAACTCAAAAGAATAGGAAGTGCGAGTTTATACACTTTTTTCATTCCGGGATGCCAAAAGTTAAATTTAAGTCCAAATTTATAATTAAACTTAAATAGTGATGGCAATAAAATCAGCAGTTGTAATCCCCATCCAAAAAGCATCGCAAATGCTAATCCATAGATACCGCTGTTTTTGTTAAAAATTAAAAAGTACAATATTGCTACGAGATTCGATGCAATGCTCATGGCCGCAGGAATCTTGAACTCGCCGTATGATTGAACAATTCCGGCATAGGAATAAGCTAATGCAGTGAAAATAAGTGAAGGAAACATTATTTTCAGCAATCGGGATGTCAAAACAACAGTATCTGTATCAAATCCATTAGCCAACAATCCAACAAGATTACGGGAGAAACCAACTCCTAAAAGCGATATAACTACCGAAATCAACAATACAACGCCAATGAAGTTATTGGCAAAAGAATTAGCCTCATCTTTTCCGTATTTTTGGTAATATTCATTAAAAACAGGAACAAAGGCAGATACAATCGCAAGTCCCAAAATCATATCAAAGAAATTTAAAGGTATTTGCGACGCAGTTAAAAATGCTGATGCTTCAGCACCTGTTCCATAATATCCGGCAAGCATTATTTCACGAACTTGTCCTAAAATTTTTGCGAACATCATTATGATGAACATACCGGACACAGTTTTGATAGATTTATTTAACATAAAATGTATTATTCCTCAGCAATATAATACTTAACAATTTCTTCAAGCAACTCATCACGTTCAAGCTTTGTAATAATAGCACGTGCGTTTTGATGACCTGTTATATACGATGGGTCACCCGAAAGAAAATAGCCGACAATTTGATTAACAGGATTATAACCTTTTTCTTTTAATGCGTCATAAACAGTATTCATAATTTCTCTGGCTCTGTCTTTTGTATCTTTTGTTACTTTAAATTTTACAGTTTCATTTTGATTCATAGTTACTGCTCCTCTCTAACTATTTATATTATTATAACATATAACATTCCACAATTCAAGCATAATCAATAAATCAAGTATTATTGAGTTAGTAAAAAAATAAGAAAGTCACAATGTGCGACTTTCTTATTTTTTTAATTTAAGATTTATACCTAATATTCCTCCAAGCACACCAAAGAATATTGTGCCAACCAAAGAAATTAACACAGAAGCATCGATTGTTTTGCCCGGACAAAATATTAATCTGATTATTGCCAAAATTACTATATAAATTGCACTTGATGTTCCGCCCATAAGCCAGCCGTTACTTTTTGCCTTTAAGCTTGAGAAAATACCAACCGATGTTGCCCCAAGATATAGAATAACTTTGGCAACGATTGAGATATATTTTGCGTCAAAATCAGTATAAGTAAAAATTATTGAACATAACAGCAATAATACACCTACCGCAAAAAGTCCCCAAAAGACATTTTTTATAATTTTTCTTAAATTAATGCGTTCTGAAATTTTATAGTCACTTGTTTTAATATATTTTATTTTATCCAAAAAAACACACTCCCCGCTTACTCAAGTTACTAAATAGTATGCGTGAAGTGTGTTTAATATTCGTTTCGATTATTCTTCTGTTTCTTCTGTAGCTGCAGTTTCTTCTTCAATAACAGATTCGGCGTTGTCGTTAGTTTTTACAACTGCTTTAACAGCACTAAGTTCAATTTTCACTTTAGAATCACCTAACATAACTGTAAGTGTTTGATCTTTAAGAGAAACAACTTTAGCGTAGAAGCCGCCGATTGTAACAATCTGGTCGCCTTTTTTCAGAGACGAAATCATATCTTTGTGCTCTTTATCCTTTTTTTTCTGTGGTCTGATAAGAATAAAATAAAAAATTGCAATGATGAAAATCAGATAAATCCACATACCATATTTGGCGATAAACTGGTCCATTGGCATTATGAATGCACCTCCTTAATATGTTTATGTTAAATATTTTACCATAAAATGTAAATAATATCAATAGTTTTTTAAATTAAAGAAAGCTGCTCGCCGTCTTTGTCTTCAGCAGATAACTTTGCACCTGCAGCAGGCAGATTTCTCGACTTGTATGGCTTCGGATCGGAAATTCCGGAGTTTTCAAGCAAAATGAGGTTAATCATTTTACCTCTCTTACCGGGATTAAAGGTCTTAACGCCTTGTGAACTTCTTGTTACTTTCTCGGGAATCATAGTAGTGTTGAATACTAAAGCTTTTTCATTGCTGCCAAATGCCACCAAATCAGATTCTTCAGGAATAAACACAGAGGATACCATTAAACAATGATCGGAATATGCTTTTGTTAACATCTTTCTGTTAGTCTTGGTAACATATGCTGAAAGCGGAACCTTACATGTTCTTCCGTCTTCAAATCCAAAAACCATATAACCTTTATAGTCGCCGGCAACAACAGCATTAACTATCATTTCACCTTCGTTCAAGCCCAAAATATTAGACATATATTCACCTAAATCACTGGCTTTGGCATTAGGAATTTCATAAATTTTCAGTTTGTAAACATTACACTGATTAGAAAACAAAAGTAGTTCTTCTTTGTTTGATGTTTCCAATTCTGTCATTATTTCATCAGTTTCTTTCAATTTTTGCACATTGCTGGCTCGTAATGAAACCAATGATATCTTCTTGATATAACCTTGCTTGGTAACAAAAATTTTAAGTGCGAAATCATCGATAAATTTTTCAGGGACATATTCAATTTGATTGTCTTCGGCAGAAATAATTTCAGTCTGCCTGTCCTTCCCGTATTTTTTAGATATTTCCTGTAATTGCTTGGAAATAAGATTTTTAATTCGTCTTTCGCTGTCAAGTGTTAACTTGATATCATCGATTTCTCTTTCTAAATCAGCAATATCAACAATGTTTTTGAGAATATATTCTTTATTCAGATTTCTGAGTTTGATTTCAGCAACAAAATTTGCCTGAATTTCATCAATTCCAAAACCTTCCATAAGTGTAGGAATAACCTGAGAATCTTTTTCCGTCTCCCTGATGATTTTTACGGCTTTGTCGATGTCCAAAAGAATTTTTTCAAGTCCCTTTAGCAGGTGCAACCGAGCTTCCTTTTTAGATAAATCAAATTTCAAAGTCCTTTTTACGCAATTAATACGAAATCTGACCCACTCGCCAAGAATCTGTTTTACGCCAAGCACTTTGGGCATACCATCAATCAACAAGTTGAAATTACAACTGAATGTATCCTGAAGTGTGGTAGTTTTGAACAACATTGACATCAGTTTCTCAACGTCAGTACTGCGTTTTATATCAAGTGTAATTTTTAAGCCCGAAAGATCTGTTTCATCACGAACATCTGTCACATCCTTAATCTTACCTGCTTTAATCAATTCTATAATTTTATCAATAATAACTTCAGCAGCTGTCGAATAAGGAATTTCTGTAATTTCGATAACGTTATTCTTTTTATCGTGATTGTATTTTGAGCGGATTTTAAAACTGCCTCTGCCTGTTTCGTAAATTTCGCGCATTTCCTTTTCGTCATACAAAATCTGGCCGCCGCCCGGGAAATCCGGTGCTTTCAATATAGGAATTAAATCCACATTTTCGTCACGCATATATGCAATTGTGGCATCACAAACTTCACGAAGATTGAAACTGCAAATTTTACTTGCCATACCAACAGCAATACCTTCATTTGGATTTACCAAAATATTCGGGAAAGTCACAGGAAGTAATTTGGGTTCTTTCATCGTAGCGTCATAGTTATCCTGAAAATCTACGGAATCCTTGTCAATTTCCGAAAACAGTTCCTTGCAAATTTCATCAAGTTTTACTTCAGTATAACGCGATGCCGCAAATGCCATATCCCGTGAAAATTGTTTACCGAAGTTGCCCTTTGAATCAACAAAAGGATGCAAAAGTGCTGCATTACCCCTGGTGAGACGTACCATAGTTTCATAAATTGCCATATCACCATGAGGATTGAGACGCATAGTTTGTCCAACAACATTTGCTGACTTTGTTTTTGCTCCGGTAAGAAGTCCCATTTTATACATTGTATACAGTAATTTTCTATGGGAAGGTTTAAATCCGTCAATTTCAGGAATAGCACGCGAAACAATAACACTCATTGCATATGGCATATAGTTAGTTTCAAGCGTATCTGCAATTTTTTGTTCAGTAAAATTCATATTTCCCTCCGTTTATGAAATATCAGCAAGTTCCAAATACTTGCCGCCAAACTCAGCAATGTAATCTTTTCTGCCCTGAAGATTATCTCCCAATAAAATATCAAACATTCTGCGTGTAGTTTCTTCATCCTGCGGCATAACCTTTATCAATCTCCTTGTTTCGGGATTCATGGTCGTGCGCCACATCATTTCAGGTTCATTTTCACCCAAACCCTTTGAACGCTGAATAGAGCATTTCTGCCCATCAAGTTTTTTGAGAATTTCCACCTTTTCAGCTTCGTTATAAGCAAAATAAGTTTCACCTTTAGATGTTATTTCAAACAAAGGCGATTCTGCAATAAAAACCTTTCCTTCTTTTATAAGAGTCGGAACTAAAGTATAGAGCATAGTAAGAATAAGAGTTCTGATCTGAAATCCGTCAACATCGGCATCGGTACAGATTATAATTTTATTCCAGCGGAGCGCATTTAAGTCAAACATTTCCTGGGAATGTTTTGTTTTGATTTCAACGCCGCATCCCAATACTTTCAGCAAATCGGTAATTATCTCACTTGAAAATATTTTTGGATAATCCGCTTTCAGGCAGTTTAATATCTTACCTCTGACAGGAATAATTGCCTGAAACTCTGCATCTCTTCCCTGTTTACAAGACCCCATCGCAGAGTCGCCTTCTACGATATATACTTCACGTCTTGTTACATCTTTTGTACGGCAATCAATAAATTTTTGAACTCTATTTGTAACATCGGTGTTACCACTCAATTTTTTCTTGTAAGAAATTTTGGCTTTTTCAGCGTTTTCTCTTGAACGTTTATTAAGCAATATCTGATCAGCAACTTTATCGGCAACAGCTTTATTTTCAATGAAGAAAATATCAAGTTGCTCCTTTAAAAACTCAGTCATAGTGTCTTGAATAAACTTATTACTGATTGCTTTCTTTGTCTGATTTTCATAGCTGGTAATCGTTGAAAAACTGTTAGAAACAAAAATCAAGCTGTCTTCAACATCAACAAAACTGATTTTAGCTTCGTTGTTTTTATATTTATTAGAATTTTTTATTAATTTATCAATAGAATAAACAAAAGCATTTTTAACCGCTTTATCGGGAGAACCGCCATGCTCCAGAAAGCTTGAATTATGATAATATTCAATTAAATTAACTTCATTATTAAAACAAAACGCACATGACAATTTAACTTTATATTCAGGCTTATCCTCTCTGTCGCGGCCTTTTCTTTCGGTTTCAATTAACTTTATATCCGAAAAACTTTTTTCGTTTTCAATTTCTTTTATATAATCAACAATGCCATCAGGGTAAACAAATTCAAAATTTGTATTTTCTTTATGATCAATAAACTTAAATTTTAGCCCCTTATTGACTACCGCCTGCTTTTTCATAACATTTATGAAATACTCAGACGGAATATTAATATCTGTAAACACTTGATTATCCGGTTTCCATGTAATTTGCGTACCGGTAAGCTTGCTTTCAGATATTTCTTTAAAAAGCCCGCCAATATTTTCACCTTTTTCAAAGTGGAGAGAATATTTAAATCCGTCACGATGCACAACAACATCCATATATTCAGAAGCATACTGAGTTGCACATGCACCAAGACCATTTAAACCCAACGAGAATTCATAATTATCTTCAGAATTGTTCTTATATTTACCACCGGCATACAATTCACAAAAAACAAGTTCCCAGTTATATCGTTCTTCTTTTTCATTATAATCAACAGGTACGCCTCTACCTTTATCAGTAACTTTAATGGAATTATCGTCAAACCTTTCAAGTGTTATTAAATTACCATAACCCTCTCTTGCTTCATCAATTGAATTGGATAATATTTCAAAAACAGAATGCTGGCATCCTTCAATACCGTCAGAGCCAAACATAACTCCGGGTCTCAGTCTGACTCTGTCAGCTCCTTTCAGAGATGTTATACTCTCATTACCATACTCCGCTTTTTTCACGCAGAATTCAACACCTTTCAATTTATCTTGATTTTATTTCCTTTTATGTTTATAATATACATATAAAGCAACAATTAACACATTATATTATACTATATATTGTACTATATATTTGAAATTATGTCAAGAGATGGGGTAAATATGCTACACGTAAAAAAATTTATTACTAATATTATAAAAAAGAATATATTTATGCATTCTGCTCAGGCAGCTTTCTATTTTCTGCTTTCTTTATTTCCGTTCATTTATATAATTACAAAATTACTATCTGTTTTTTCTTTATCTGTTGTTAATTTCCTGGATAGCTTGCATTATATATTTCCTTCAATGACATATGACATAATATATAACACTTTTTTAACAATAACGGTTGATTCATCTTCGACTCATACAGTTGTATATATCATAATTGCTTTGTGGTCATCATCAATGCTTTTTAACTCTCTAAAAGTAACACTTGCTGAAAATTATCAGACCGACATCCCGAAAAACCCATTAATTTCAAGAGTGGTATCTATCGCCGTAACTATTGTAGTCCTGTTTCTCATTGTGTTTTCATTTTTTGCTACATTGTTAGTAAATATATGCCTGAGTTTTATATCACGATATATTGACATTACCTATTTTTCGCACACCTTAACAATGTTGGCAACAATTGTAATAATAATAGTAGATATGGTGCTTCTGTATATGATTTTGCCACCAAAACGTCTTAAATTTTCCGAAGCAATACCCGGAGCAATCTTTGCAACTGCAGGCTTATCTTTGTCATCGATATTTTTTTCGTACTATGTCAGCCAAATTGCAGATTATTCAAAATTATATGGAACTATGGGAAGCGTAATTGTCCTTTTGCTGTGGCTTTACTTGTGTTCATTTGTAATAATTTTCGGCGGTTATATTAATGCTTACATCGGTAAATTAAAAAGCCACACATAATGTGCGGCTTTAAAATATGTACTCGGCCAAGAACAAAAAAGCAATGCCGAGTATTGCAGTAATGTCTTTTTCATCTTCTAACAGCAGCAATATCAATATCCCCAGCAGGATTATATCATCTGCCTTAATACCGGATAAAATTGCCGAATTATCATCACACTTTGTACTGGCGGCAGTGTGTGCATCAAGAACAGGAAAATCGTCAATTCTTGGAACCACAGTATCAAAATTCTCATATTGCCTGTAATACCTTCGCTCCATCATATCCTCCTAATATTATTTTCGGTTAAATTCGGAAACTGCATTTGTCATTCTTATGACATTTTTAACCATTTCAAGATTGGCTGAGCGTTTACTGCTTAAATAAGGTGATAATGCTTCAAGCAGTCCAATTCCCGGCGATGAATTGCTTGAATAAGCACTGTATGCATTGCTGACTTTTCGCAACAACTCCTTATTTTGATTTTTGTTGATTAAGTCAATAATAAATGTCATATCAGGTTGATTAGATTTATTATCATCGTTACCTGATGTTTTTTCAGCGAAATTCCCGTCAAGTTTATTTTCCCCATTAATATTATTAAACATATCTTTTATATTATTTAATGCATCCGGGTTTGACAACAGGCTATTGAACATATTAACAGCATTGCTATCCATTTTTAGCTCCTTCTCAATTTTTCAAATATTTTATTCATCAACTCTGCTTGCGAAAGTTCTTTAATTTTATTACTTGCTTCAACAATATCCTGCTGCGACATATTCATTTGTGTGAGCAACTTCATCAAAGATTCTTTGTCTACGTTTTGCATTTGTGATTTCAGTTTATTTCCTTCGGGCGTTTTCAGAACATCAGCAATCTTTTGCAGTACCTCGGGGTCAATGTTTTTACCTAATATATCCACAGCTGTTTTACTCCTTTCCAAGGCGGAGTGCCATACTAAGATAATTGTATGGCACTCGGATTAAAAATATGTTAGCAAGCAAACAAAATCAAAAATACCAGAATAAAGAATAAAATACCGGTATCCATACCTTTTTCAGAATTACAGTTTAACATAATAACTCCTCCTATTAATTATTGGAACTTGTGTCCTCGTTTTATATTATGAATAAAATTAATATCTTGTTACTGTTTCTTGACAAAATCATATTTATATAATAAACTTATATGGGTGATTTGTTTGAAAAGAATAGTAGTTTTTTCAGATACACACAGAGATATAAATAACTGTATGCGAATTCTGGATAACCTGATTGACGTTGATATGATTATCCATTTGGGCGATCACATTTCCGATGCGGAAAATATCAGCTATCTATATCCTGATATTGAAATGATAAAAATTCGTGGTAACAACGATTTTAACTATACTGTTCCATTGGAAACCGTAGTTGAATGTGACGATGTGAAAATATTTTGTTGCCATGGTCATATGTATAAGCAAGAAACATTGTTTAAGATTGCTGAAGATGAAGGCTGTTCGATTATTCTTCGGGGACACACGCACAGAAGTGAGAAAATTACCGATAGTGGAATTACGCTCTTAAACCCGGGCAGTATTTCGAGGCCAAGAGACACTTATTGTTCATATGGTGTCATTGAAATTGATGACGGAAAATTTGGTTTAGATATTATTAAAGGAGTATAATTATGAATTGTCCTATATGCGGAAAACAAATAAATGAAAATGATACATACTGCAAGAATTGCGGTTCTCCTCTCACTGCGAAGCAAAGAGCTTATTCAACATTACCACAAACTAAAAAGATACGAATGCTTAAAATTTCCGACTATTTGCTAATGTTTGCTTTGTCAATAATACCACTGGTAAATTTAATTTCTTTTGTTACTTGGTGTTGTTCTTCAAAAACAAACATAAACAAAAAGAACTATGCAGCTGCAGCTCTTATATTCTCTGCATTTGTAATAGTTCTTTGTGTAATAATCTTTTTTATATTTAAGTTAATATACCCTCTTTGCCCTTTATTTTGACGTTGAGGACATTTAATTTTATTTGTATAAATCCTCCGAAAAATTACGGAGTTATTAATTAAAATCTAAAATCTCGCATACCATTTTCTATTTCGAGAAGGTTTTGTTTTGCAAACTTCTTAACTTTTTCATTTGGTACAAGTTCGATTTCTTTATCTATCAATTTATCTCCAATAGATTTTGTTTCAGCAGAAGCATAATCAACAAGAAATTCTTTCAAAGTGATTAATGCATTAGGATGGCAGCAATTAAGAATTTGACCTGCTTTACATAATTGCATAAATCTGTCACCTGTTCTGCCCAATCTGTAACAGGCTGTGCAAAAACTCGGGATATAACCAAGTTCCATAAGCCATCTTACAACTTCATCCAATGTTCTCTTATCGCTAACATCAAATTGTTCAGAGTTATCATCTTCGGGTTCGGGTTCATAATATCCACCAACACTTGTCCTGGAACCGCCGCTAATCTGAGAAATTCCCAACGGCAACACTTTCTCTCTGCATTCTTTACTTTCACGGGTTGAAATAATCATACCTGTATACGGAACAGCAATTCTGATACAAGCAATAATTTTAGCAAAAGTATCATCATCAATTCCATTATCAAATGCACTTGGATCTATGTCACTTGCACGCTTAATTCTCGGAACGCTGATTGTGTGCGGGCCAACGCCATGTGCAGCTTCTAAATGCTCGGCGTGCATTAACAAACCGGCAAACTCATATTTATACATTTCCAATCCGAATAATACGCCGAGGCCGACATCATCAATTCCGCCCTCCATCGCTCTATCCATCGCTTCAGTGTGATATGCATAATCGTGTTTGGGACCTGTAGGATGTAATTTTTCATAACTTTCTTTATGGTAAGTTTCTTGGAACAATATGTAAGTTCCAATCTCAGCTTCTTTAAGTTTTCTGTAATTTTCTACAGTTGTAGCTGCAATATTGACATTAACACGTCTGATTGCACCGTTTTTATGTTTAACACCATAAATAGTTTTAACACATTCCAAGATATACTCAATAGGATTATTGACCGGGTCTTCACCCGCCTCAATAGCAAGTCTTTTATGTCCCATATCTTGCAAAGCTATAACTTCGCGTTCAACCTCTTCTTGTGACAATTTTTTTCTTGGTATCTGTTTGTTCTTTGCATGATACGGGCAGTATACGCACCCATTAACACAATAATTAGAAAGGTATAATGGTGCGAACATTACAATTCTGTTGCCATAAAAATCTTTCTTGATTTTGTTAGCAAGTGCGTAAATATCATTGATAATATCTTTATCTTCACACGCAAGAAGAACTGACGCCTCCCGATGAGAAAGACCTTTACACTGTTGAGCTTTCTTTAATATTTCTCTTGCCAATTCAATATTGGTCTTATTGTCCTCAGCATATTTTAAAGTTTCAACTATCTCGTCGTGAGATATAAACTCTTCCGCTTTCATAGATTTAGCATTATACATAAAAATTCCTCCAATTATAAAAAGCCGTTTTTAATTATTAAGCCATTCTTTAATTAATGCCGCAGCAATCGGTGCACCGTCAGCTCCGCCGGTGTTGCCGCTATATTCACACAAAACCGCAACTGCAATGGTAGGATTGTCGGCAGGAGCAAAACCAATAAACCATGTATGTTCTTTACCTGGAATTTCATTTTCGGCGGTACCGGTTTTACCGGCAACTTTGACACCATTGATACGTGCGTTATAACCTGTTCCGTTTTCCACAACATTTATCATATAATCTGTAACTTGAGCAGCGGTATTGGAAGAAATAACCCTATCAAATATTTGCGGTCTTGTGCTTTCGACAGTTATACCCAGACTATTTGTAACCTTACTTACCAAATACGGCTTTTGCATGATACCATCATTGGCAATTGTTGCCGTCATTAATGCCATTTGAAGTGGCGTCACCAACAACTTACCTTGTCCGATGCACAATTGGGCGAAATCACCTTTTCCCATCTTATCATTATAATCAAACCTGCTTTTAGAGGCAGCGAGTTCAAACGGAATACTGTCGCCTATTTTAAATTTTTTCATATAATCCTTGACAGCATCTTGCCCGAGTTTATCTCCAATTTGCATAAAAGCAACATTACTTGAAACAGAATACGCTTTCATCAAAGAAAGTTCACCATATGAACGATTTCCGCTATTCTTAAAGGCTTTATTTCCAACAACATATTCACCGGTATCATTAATAACTTCATCCTGCAAGCCATTATCAAGAGCAGCACATAACATAATAGTTTTAAAAATAGATCCCGGAGCATATAACCCATTGGTGGCTCTTGCTACAAAAGGTGATGACGTATCGTCATTTAAGTCTGACCACTTTTCCTGCAGGGATTCATCGTCAGGCATAAACGATGGATTGCTTAACATACAAAGTATTTCACCGGTTTGCGGTTGTATGGCTACAACAGCACCTTTTCGTCCGCCCATTTTTGCAGACGCAACCTGTTGAAGTTGATTTGAAATCGTCAAAGTTACGGAATTACCTTCCTTATTACCGCTGATTTGTTCGGTAATGCCCGTTAACCCGTTGGAATCAGCTAATCCGGCTAATTCTTTATTATAAGCAAGTTCAATTTGTGATTTCCCATATATTTTTGAAGTATAACCAATAACATGAGTATATAACTCCTTATATGGATATTCTCTTATTTGTGTATTATTATCATTCATAACACTGTGGGCAAGAACAACTCCGTCACGGTCATATATTTCTCCGCGTAATGTACTTTCTTCAAGTTTCCATTGCCGCTGATTGAAGGAATTGCTGATAAACTTGTCCTTTGAATAAATTTCAATATAAGTAAGATATCCAACGAGACACAAGAACATAATGCCGATAGTACAAAGAACAACAATTAGCCTTGTCTCTTCTCTGTATATACTTCCGCCTTTATCCAAATCACTTTTTCTCATGTCTCCCCTCCTATCTGTATATTTTATAAGCAATTACACATTTTCCCGCCTGTTAGCAATAGCCTCGAGGACCGCAACCGCCGAAAAGCTGATTAGCAATGAACTGCCGCCGTAACTGATAAATGGCAGCGTTATTCCTGTCAAAGGAATTAGTTTAATTACGCCTCCAAGAATTATAAATGTTTGAAAGCCAAATAAAATACTAATTCCCGCAGCTACACATCTGTAGAAAATGTGGTTGGATTTCATCGCAATCCTTATGCCTCTGTACACCAAAAGAAAGTATAGCATAACTACTGCAACACCGCCGAATAGTCCAAGTTCTTCACATATTGCAGAAAAAATAAAATCTGAATGTACTTCCGGTATGTACTCAGGACTGCCCAGTCCGATACCGCTTCCAAAAAAGCCGCCTGAGCCAATTGCAAACAATGACTGAGTTATCTGATACCCCTTCCCGGTCATATCCGACCAAGGGTCAAGCCATACATCTATTCGTACTTTTATATGAGATACTAAAATGGCTCCAAGCAGGCATCCGACAATGCCAAACAACAAGTTGCTGAATATAATGCGTTTTTTTTCACCGAAAATATACATTAGTGCCAAATGCACCATAAAAATAAGAACAGAAGTTCCCCATTCTTTTTGTAAAATCATTAATCCTATTGCAAAATATACCAAAACAGAAGTTACAATGCCTTCATTTATTCCTTTGAGCCTGTATCTTTCAGGTCGGTTATATCTGTCGGCAAGAAAAAATACAACCAAAAGTTTTGCAATTTCAGATGGCTGAAATCCCCAATTACCGAATACTATCCAGTTTTTAGCACCGCCACGGGTTGTTCCGATAATTATGGTAAGTACCAAAAGTCCTATCGTTGCAAAATAATAAACCCATCCGAGTTTTGTCCAAAAATTTAATTTCATTACCATAAAATATATAATAAAGAAACACACCAGACTAATTGCCAGCCACTTCAGTTGTCTATGTCCAAAATAGCTATCAATTCTGTAGAGCATTATTTCGCCAATTGAAAACAGCATTGCAACGATTAAAAAAATATAACCATCCTGAACGCCAAATTTAGATGTCAAAACATACGAAAAACAGAGCATACCAATTACGGCAAGCCCTACATAAAGCATATCAACATCATAACTGTGTTTAAAAAAGGAAAGCAACGCATATCCGGCTAAATTAATCAGAATAATCATTGCTATAGGACGTTTTGTATTGAATAACCCCATTTATTCAGAAACTTCCGGAACTTCAATCCCTTTTATGTTGACATTAACTTTCTGAACCAAAAGTCCTGTCATAGTTTCAACAGCATTTTTCACCTTACTTTGAATTTCCCAAGAAATATCCTGCATTTTTACGCCATACTTTACTACAATGTCAATATCAACGGAAATAACATTGTCTTTCATTTCAGCAGATACACCTTTAGAATTGTTTTTCATCCCAAAAATTCCTGACTTCCCGGAATCATAAATTCCAACAACACCGTCGACATCTCCGACAGCAATTGATGAAACAACGGAAATAACTTCATCAGAAATTCTAACTTCACCAAAATCGTTTTGTTTTTCAATCATATTTTGTTCCTCCTGGGTAAATATATAAAGTTGTCTGTCATACTGCAGTTAATATTATATCACAAACTTTTATGAATATCAATCACCCGATAAAATTTTTATTTTTTCTGCAGCTATACCTGTAACCGAAGATACGGTTTCCGTAATTTGTGCAATTTCTGTATTCATAGGATTTTCAATTGACACTGAAACATTTGCACCGGCATCTGTGATTGTAACTACAACATTTTCAAATCCCTTTTCTTTTAATATCATTTCGCAATCTGCTTCATTTTTACTTATTTTAACCAACGATATCAACTCTTGTTCGGCAGATTTCCTGCCCTCTCCTGTTGTATTTGGGTTTTTAATGATGTCCTGCAAAGTTTCTTTTGCTTCATCTCTTGCTTTATCACGTGCATTCATAGCAATATTGTATTCTGAATTTTCTTCAATTGCAACATCGTTATTGACATAAGCTGCTTCACCAAGAATTTTTGTTGTTTCTTCTTTATTACTCTGAGAATAATTTCTATTAATAGCTCCTGCCAAAAGCAACACTATTATCATAACGGCAGTAATGTATTTCCTGTTAAAAATTTTTTTCATTTTCATTCTCCTTTCGATACAACTACACAAATTCTATGCAAAGGAACACCTGTTGCAGCTTTAACAATATTACACAGTTCAAGTGTGCTTAAATTTTTCCCTTGCACAACTACTAATATGCCATTAATACGAGGATTATCGGTATGAGTAACCAGCGGAGTATCTTTACTCATCTTGATTTTTAGTTCCTGCCTGTCAGTATCGCTTGTTACATCATAAGCGTAATTTGTATTGCCGTTGTCATTGTATGTAACAAAAACATCAACTTTTTCTACGCTGTCCAATTTTATAAGAATTTTTTCTAAGGCTTTTTCATCTATTCGTTCATTTTGCAATGCGGGTTGTTCGCACGCCTGTTCATTTTTTCCAAGAATATCCGGAAAAACCATTAATGCAATTCCCAAAAACAATAATATCAATAAGTTCTTTTTGTTCAAAAGTTTTTCGATAGTACTTTTAAGTTTCATATATTCTCCCTATTTTACTACAATAATATTATCATTTACACCACAATACTCTGCAACAAGACTTATTATTTTTTCATTATTGGTATTATTGCCTGAAACAATTTCTATACCATTTAGCGTATCATTTTCAAGAGATACCGTAACATTTTTGATGCTAACACCTTCATTTGTGAGTTGTTCAACAATCTTCTCTTCAATGATATCTTTTGTTTGGTGTTCAACAACATCTATGATTTTTTGTTGGTTGTAAACAGGGATATTTTTATCAAAGTAAAGAATATCACTTGAAATATCCACTTTTGTAACAGTGCCTGCAAAAACCAGCATAAGTATCAACCCAAAGATATGTCTGCTGTATTTTTCAAAAGTACCATTTGGCAACAGAACATATATAATATTTATAACTACTACAGTTTCTGCAATTAAAAGAAGTGCTTTACTCATTTTACACCTCACAACAAAAAATTACCGCATATAAGAATTATGCCAATGCAACCAACCAACAAAAGACTTACTGAAACAAGAATTGCAAAAATCAACGAAACGCAATCTGCAATATCTGATGTTAGTTGTACAAGTCTTTGATCCGAAACCGGCTCTAAAATAGCAGCACATAACCGTAGCGACCACATAACCATACCGGTTTTTACAAGAGGCTGCAAAGCCAGTGCGCATATTGATATTATACCAACTATCCCCGTAATACTCCTGACGGCACTGACAGTACCAAGAACAACTTCAATTGAGTCTGAGACTACGCCGCCTACTATTGGTACACTGCTACCTACAGCAAATTTTGTTGCTTTACCAATTCTGCTATCGAGTGCAGTCCCTGCCAAACCATATACCCCGTAAATCCCGCTGTATATCGCCATACAAAATATCATAATCCAACGTACAAATTGCTTTAAAAACTTTACTGTTGAAGTGACATTAATCCTGTTAGACATTCTATCCGCAACAGATAATGCCACTATAACAGTGACCACTGAAATTAAAAATTCTCCTAATATCAGTGCTATAATGTTAATCATAGATATTAACGAAGATGACATATATGCAGAAGTGTTTATTCCTCCACCAAGTGTTAGCAATGTCAGCAGTGTTGGTATAGACGTCTTTATCATACTTATCAGCATCTGAATTGCGTCCTTTGCCGGCGTAATAACAGTACTAAATGATGAACCAAGTATTCCTGCAAATATACAGTATCCAACCAAAAATGCCGTTTGAGTGCTGTTACCGCCAAACGATTCTTGAGTTACATTAATTATGCTGATTATATATCCGATAGTAATAATTAATAAACAAATCTTTATTAATTCCCTCGCGTTTGCAAATAAATAATTAATAACAATATGAAAAATGTTTTCAGTTTCAAAAGCGGTTCCGCTTGTCAGCATCTCAACTATCTTTCTGCTGTTAAATTCAGGCAAAGCCTCCTCCGCTGCATAAAATATACCATCAATTTCCATATTGTTATATTGTTCCAAAATCAAATTGTTTTCTGCACACACCTTTTTTGCAAATACAATTATAAAAAGAAATATAAATATTTTTAAAAAATTTTTACTCATTATTTCTCCTATGTAATAATATTGACAATCAGATTTAATAATTCTTTAAATATAGGCAGCGAAACAGATAAAACTACCAGCTTACCTACAATGTCAACCTTAACCGCTACGGAACTTTGCCCGGCATCCTTACACAAAGATGATACAAATTCGCTCATGTAAGATATACCAATAATCTTAAACATCACTTCTATGTATACGATATCTATACCAACATAATTACATAAATCTCTGAAATAATCGAAAATATTTATCACGCCGGAACAAATGTATGTAAAAAATATAATCCCGGACATCACAATAATTAATGCAGTAAACTCGGGTCTGTATTCCTTGATTATTGCGGCAAGTATAATAGTTATAATTGCAAATACTAACATCGGTATAATATTCATTTTAAAATCCAAATGTATCTTTTACTACATCAAACAGATTTTTTACTTCACTCACCATTGTCAGCAACGCGACTATTAAACCTGCCAGTGTTACAAGCATTGCCTGTTCGTCCCTACCGGATTTTGACAGTAATTGGTTAAGTACCGCTACTATGATACCAAGTGCCGCAATCTTGAAAATCAAATCAACATCCATATTTTTCTCCTTTTGTATCAGAAAAGCATAAGTGAAATTGCTATACCTACAATTATACTGACTTTTTTACACATTGTTCCTTCCTTATCACAAAACACCCGTTGGCGTAATTTACAATTATTTAATTTTTCAATGGTGCTGTCTATCAAATTTACTTGATTGTCAACATCATTTGTTCCAAGTTGAAGCGTTGTATCTTTGATAATAGCGAAAACATCTTCACTTACAGATTGTTTAAGTACATTTGAGTAGTTGCTAAAGACTTTTTCAAGTATAGCACCTTCTGCATTTAACGCATTACCCATTGTATTAAAAAAAACACTTGCTTCACCTGCAAAATTACTGCATTTAATCAAAGTATCACCTAATGTTAAATGCGTAAATGATATTTCGCACCTGCAAAATTCAAATCCCGATATCAGGCCTTCGGTAAACTTTAATTTATTTACAGCCTTTATGTATATATCATATCCCAGTAACGCACATGCAAGCACAACAGATATTGCACCAAATATTTTCATTTATATCTCCTTTATTCATACCAAATCTTGCGACAAGATGCACTTTTATTTATATAAATAAAATTATCAAAATTAAGTTTGGACACATATTTTTCTGAAACCTTATTATGAAAATCTGTTTTGTTGGTTCCATGAAAAGTAGCCAAAATCTTTACACCTGAATACATAGCACGTATTATGGCATCAAAGTCATCAATTGTACTTATTTCATCAACTGCGATCATTTGCGGATTCATTGTCCTTAAAGCCATATCAATTCCAAGTGATTTCGGCAAGTCGCAAAGCACATCCGTATTATTGCCTAAATCGTAAATACTGTATCCGTCAACAAATGGAGCTATTTCACATCTTTCATCAATAATAACTACGTTTTTACCATCTTCGGAAGCCAATCGAACCAGGTCACGCAAAAAAGTTGTTTTACCGTGTCCCGGAGGTGACATAATCAAAATGTTTTTATCAGAAATAAGTAGTTCACTATAAATTTTTGTCGCACATTCCTTAACTTCGCGGGAAATTCTGATATTTAAACTCGTTATATCTCTTATGTACTCAACCTTCCCGTTTGTAGTCACACATTTACCGCACAAACCTACACGTGATCCATCCGGCAATGTTACAAAACCTTTTTTTATCTCGGCTTGTACTGCATACATTGAGTTTTTTGTGATAAGCCTTAGCATTTCTTCCATTTGCCTTTTGCACATAGTAATACCGTCACATTTGTTTTGTGTTAAATTTCCTTGCGAATTAACAAAAAATTTTCCTTGAGCTTCGCAAAAAACAATTTTTTGTCCGCATCGTATTCTTATTTCTTCCAGACAACGCGTTTTTTTAACAGCCTGTTTTATAATATGTCTGATATCTTCAGGAAAATATTTATAGATCATTTTGCCTCCTAAGTGATATATTTAAATATATGCGGCTTGTACAACAATAGAACAAAAAAGCCGCATATCATTGCAGCTATTAGAAAATATTTTTAATTGTCGGTTTCACGCTATCAGAAAAATTGTTAATTAAATACTTAAGATTTTTTAATTCTGACAAAAAATCACTAGTGTCTGAGGAGTTACAATAAGTCATCATACTTTCCATACATTGTTCCATTGAATAGATTTTATCATGATTCTCAAATATCATTATCCATTCCTTCATATCTGAAAATGTTGTTTTAAGTTGTTCAATTTGTTTGTTTTCCGGCAGTTTTTCATGATTTAATATAAAATTTTCCGCATCATTAATTATATTATTAATTTCATCAATCTTGATTTCTACAATATTTTGATAGTATATTACTCCTGTAAGCATTAACAAAAAAACTACAAGTGAACTAATAAAACTTTTCATCACTTCTCCTTATTTTGCAAAAAATACGAATTGCCGTCCGATGACATCAGAAACACCTTGTTTAATGTTGTCTGTTCACTACTCAAGACCTTTTTTAACCAGTTTTCGTCACGCCCGATTTCTTTTAGGCTTATTTTATCAATTTTCCCGTCTTTTATAATATTTTTGTGTAAACTGGCAGATTCTACTTGTATCCCTATATCACTTGCACAAAGCGGTCGCAGATTAGACTTAGGAATAATACTTATCTCCCCATTTGTCTCCAAAATAGCATATTCAACTTCTGCAACAGTTGAATAACCACTCATACGCAATTCCTCAGACAAGTCATCAATGTTAATTCTCAGCCTTTTTAATTCCTTAATGTCAATTTTTCCTCTGTTAATTAACAAGCTGGCAGAACCTGTAAGCATTTTTCTGATTTTTTCACTTTTTTGCGACAAAAACGATAACGCAATCTCTGCGGTCATTAATGCTATGACCGGTATAATACCAATTAAAAGCGGCATTTCAGTTGATTCCATCGGAACAGTTGCAATATCAGACAGCATTATAGCCAAAATTAGTTCGCTTGGTTGCAACTCACCAATTTGCCTTTTTCCCATACATCGAAAGACAATAATTATTACAAAATATAATATCAGCGTTCTTATTAACGAAATTAACAATGCATACACATCCCATCCAATTGTTAGTATTCGTAAACAGAACGCAAATATTCACTATTTTTCTAAAAATGCTCTTAGTTTTTTTAATGCCTTTTTCTCAATACGGGATACGTATGACCTTGATATTCCAAGCAACGACGCAATTTCCCGTTGAGTTTTTTCCTCAACACCATTTAAGCCATATCTGTAAAGCAAAACTGATTTTTCACGATCATCCAGCAGACTTTCAATTGCTGAATACATTTTTTTAACTTGAGTATTTATTTCCACTGACTCGATTACGTCTTCATCATCTTGTGACACAATATCCAGGAAGCTTATTTCGTTTCCTTCTTTATCCACCCCTATCGGTTCTTCTAAAGAAATTTCATTCGTCAACTTTTTTGAATTACGAATTACCATAAGAATCTCATTCTCAATACATCTCGATGCATATGTAGCTAATCTGATACCCTTATCGGAATTAAACGTATTGATTGCTTTTATAAGCCCAATCGTACCTATGGATATTAAATCGTCTGCATCAATGTTAGATGATGAATATTTTTTAGCTATATAAGCAACTAATCTTAAATTCTTTTCAATAAGTAAATTTCTTGCACCATTGTCTCCTGATTTAAGTTTTTCCAATGCTTCGTTTTCCTCACGTACAGATAAGGGTTTTGGAAATGAATTCGATGAAGAAACATAGGATAAAAGAAACATAACCTGACTCAATGCAGAACTAAAAAAAAGAAACATCATACTCCTCCTTTCTAAAAGTATATGTTTCTATTCGCAACTTTTGCAAGTCCCAATAACGATATTAATTAATAGCACAAAAAAATCACCCGCTCTGCGAACGGGTGATTTTTATTAAAGTTTAAAGTATTCTTTTGCATTCCTGTAAGAAACACCTTCAACGATTGTTTTTAACATATCGTAATCTGCAGGATATTCTCCGTTTTCTACCCAAGTACCAATTAAATTGCAGAAAATTCTTCTGAAATATTCGTGTCTTGTATATGAAACAAAGCTTCTTGAATCTGTAAGCATACCAACAAATCTGCCGAGTAAGCCAAGGTTTGCAAGAGCCTTCATTTGTTCTTGCATACCATCTTTTTGGTCATTAAACCACCAACCTGAGCCAAATTGTATTTTGCCGGGTGTAGGTGCCTTCTGGAAGTTGCCAAGCATTGTTCCCAACACATAATTATCCTTCGGATTTAATGTATAGAGAATAGTTTTTGGTAAGGAATCAATAGCCTCGAGAGAATTTAAGAAGGCTGATAATGCTTCTGCAATACAAAGGTCGTTGATTGAGTCGAAACCAACATCAGGACCCATTTTTTCGTACATCTTTGAGTTGTTATTTCTGAGTGCGCCAATATGAAGTTGCATTGCCCAATCAAGCTTGGTGTACTCTTTAGCACAAAGCTGTAAAACAAATGTTTTAAATACATCAATTTCTTCTTTTGAAAGTTCAGCACCTGCAACTTTTTTATTATAAACCGCTTCGGCATCTCCTTCGGCGTACGGAACATATTCAAGTGCATGGTCAGAAAGTCTGCATCCGTTTTCGTGGAAGAAATGAAGTCTTTCAACTAATTTATCACAAAATTCCTTGAAAGATTTTACACCCATAGTGTCAAGGTATGGTATAAAAGTTTCTTTTCCGATTTCTACAGCCTTATCAGGTCTGAATGTCGGAAGAACTTTGGTGTTGAAGCCGCTTTCTTTGATAGCTTTATGATACTCCAGTGTATCCATCGGGTCGTCGGTAGTACAAATGGTATCAACATTGGATTTGGAAATCAAACTGCGAACAGAAAAATCATCTTTCGCCAAAAGTTCATTACATCTGTCCCAAATAGACTTTACTGTCTTGGGTGACAAGGTTTCATCAATACCAAAATAACGTTTAAGTTCAAGATGTGTCCAATGATAAAGAGGATTTCCGATCGCATAAGGAAGGGTTTCAGCCCACTTTTCAAATTTTTCGTAATCGGTTGAATCTCCTGTAATATATTTTTCATCAACACCGTTTGAACGCATCTGACGCCATTTATAGTGATCACCACCAAGCATCAGCTCGGTAATATTTTTAAATTTTGCATCTTCAGCAATCATTTTAGGACTGATATGACAATGGTAATCAATAATCGGCATATCTTTTGCATAATCATTATAAAGCTTCTTTGCAGTTTCATTCTGAAGCATAAAGTTATCATTAATAAAACTCATAATGTAACACCATCCTTAAATATAGAAATTTCTCTGTAGCCATTTTTTTCGTTGTTTGTAAGTTCGCCGTTTGCAACAGAAATAATGTAATCAAACAATTCTTTTGCATTACCTTCCATATCACCATTTTCCAAAAGCTTACCTGCATTGAAATCAATCCATGTCGGTTTTCTTTCGGCAAGCGAAGAATTTGTAGAAATCTTTACTGTAGGCACATGCGAACCGACCGGTGTTCCTCTACCTGTTGTAAACAAGATAATATGTGCACCGCATGCCGCAAGATTAGTAATTGCAACAATATCATTACCCGGGCCATTCAAAAGATTAAGGCCGCTCTTTTGCAGTGTATCACCATAATCGAGAACGTCAACAACCTTTGACAAACCACCCTTTTGCACGCAACCGAGAGATTTTTCCTCTAAAGTAGTAATCCCTCCTGCCTTATTACCCGGCGAAGGATTTTCGTATACAACCTGATCATGTTTAATAAAATATTTTTTGAAATTATTGATTAAATCAACGGTTTTGTCAAAAACTTCTTTACTTTCGCAACGTTCCATCAAAAGCTGCTCTGCTCCAAACATTTCCGGAACTTCAGTTAAAACGCTTGTTCCTCCGCGTGCTATAAGCATATCTGAAAATGCACCTACCAACGGATTGCCTGTAATGCCTGAGTATCCGTCACTTCCGCCGCACTTTAGACCAACTTTTAATTTGGAAATCGGAACATCTTCCCTTTTAAATGTATCAGCATATGCTTTAAGTTCGTTTACAATCTTAACGCCTTCTGCTATTTCATCCTCAGACTCCTGAGCAATCAAAAATTTAACACGCTTGGGATTGTACTCACCAAGCACACTTTTAAAGGTTTCAATATTGTTATTTTCGCATCCTAAACCAAGAACGAGTACGCCGGCAGCATTAGGATGGTTAATAAGACCTCTTAAAATTTTCTGTGTTGTTGCCTGATCATCACCGAGCTGTGAACAGCCAAAAGGATGCGTGATGCTGATTGCTCCTGTAAGAGAAGCGATCTTATCAGAAACTTTGTTAACACACCCTACAGTATTAACAATCCAAACTTCATTTCTGATACCCACATCCCCATTTTCTCTAACATATCCCTTAAAAGTAATACCATCATTAACTTCGGGAATGTCGTAGAATTTCGGGTTATACTGATATTCCAGAATATCACTTAAGTTTGTTTTCACATTATGTGTATGTACCGCATCGCCGATTTTAATATCACAAGTAGCGTGACCAATCGGGCAACCGTATTTAATAACGTTTTCGCCTTCTTTTATATCAGCTACAGCAATTTTGTGACCCGTTTCAAGATTAACCTCAACATTATCAAGCTTATTAATTTTCATACTTTTTCACCTCATTAAGCAAGAAAGAAAGATCCTGGTCCCAATACTCGGTTTTCGCAAGGATTTCTTCCGTAGTAGCTTTTGCCATAAATTCTTCGACATCTTTATCATCATTTTTCATATCGGTTTTATAGAATTTTATCAAAGCAGCAAAAGAAAGTATAAGTTCATCAGGCATTTTATCATATCTTTTAATATATTCAAGAATTGAAGGCAATACTCTTACTTTAAATTTACTTACAGAATTAAGTGCAATGGAAGAAAGATAATGCTTTATATACGGATTTGCAAATCTTTCAACAACAGCATCTGCGTATTCAATCAGTTCTTCACGAGGGAGGTCAAGCGTAGGAACAATTTCGTCGTACACGCATTTTTTGAGGTGAGCAAGCATTTTTTCATCATCAATGCATGACTTGACGGTATCAAAGCCATTAAGCATAGCATATGGCACTAACGATGTATGTGCACCATTCAAAATTCTTACCTTTCTTTTTTTATACATTGCAAGATTATCTGTCCAGATAACATTAAGACCTATTTTATCAAACGGAAGCTCATCAGCAAGACAGGCCGGTCCTTCAATTGCCCAGAAATGAAACACTTCAGATGTGTTAACCATATTATCTATATAACCAAGCTCCATATCCTCGTCTTTGGGATAACCGGTAACAATTCTGTCAACCAAAGTATTGCAGAATATATTATCATTATTAACCCATAAAACAAAATCTTCAGGTAAATTCCAGTCACTTGCATACTGAAGAACGATACGTTTTAAATTATCGCCTGCGTTATCAATAAGCTCGCAAGGGATGAAAATAAATCCGGGAAGTTTTGCTTTAAATCTTTCATATAAGAGAGCTGTTACTTTTGCAGGGAAAGATTTAGGAGGAGCATCATCCAATTTATCACCTTCCACATATGCAATACCTGCCTCAGTTGTATTGGAAACCACCAATCTAAAATCAGGATTATGAGCCAGTTTTAAATATTCGTCATAATTATCATAAGGTTTAACGCATCTTGAGATAACGTCTATAACATCTTTACGAACTACAGCTTCGCCGTTTTCAATACCACGCATAACATGAGTATACATACAGTCTTGCTCAGACAATTTGTCACACATTCCCTGTTCAATTGGCTGAACTACAACAACACTACCGTTATATTTGCCGCTTTCATTCAATTTCTGAAGCATCCAGTCAACAAAGCCTCTTAAAAAACCACCTTCGCCAAACTGAATTACTTTTTCGGGTCTTTCAACCTTTTTGAACTTCTCGTTAATTTTTTCCATTGCCACTACTCCGTTCGTTTTAATAAATAACATACAGGGATAAACATTACATCTATTCCGTATAAATCATATTTTATTCATTTTACCACAAACAAAAATCTTTTTCAATACAAATTTGTAAAATTATTTTAATTTCTTGTGCAATTCTCAATGATGGGTGACACTTTTCCTAAAAAACATTTTAATATATTGCTTATTTTTATGATTTATTGTAAAATATTGATATAAGCGAGGTGTTATTTGTGGCAAAGCTTGTCCAGACCAACAAAACCGAATGCATTAAAGTCGGAAGAAACGAAACAAATTATGAAATGGTTTCTATGCACTATCATTACAGTTATGAAATATACTATCTTGAAAAAGGAGTAAGAAACTATTTTATTGAAGATAAATTTTTTATGTTAAAAGAGGGCGATTTTGTGCTTATTCCTCCGGGATATATACACAAAACCGGGGGTGATACTGTTACAAGAATACTTATTGATTTTAAGGAAGAATTCTTACAAAAATACTTTTCGCCTCTGTCTGTCCAGCTTTTAAAAAATTGTTTCAGCGCCACATTAGTGCGACCTTCTGACAATGCAAGTCAAAATTTTAAAAAACTTCTTTACAAAATACTTGACGAATATAAAAAGCCGGATACAGGTTTTGCTTATGTTTATATAGCTGAATTACTTAATGAACTTAATAATTGTGAAAAAAGTGAATATATTGACAATTCAATTAATCAAAAAATTAAAACCATTATCGAATATATCAACGAAAACTATCGGACAATCAATGAAATTGAAGAAATTGCAGATCAAATTTATGTAACCAAATATCATCTTTGCAGACTTTTTAAAAAAGAAACAGGTATTTCACTAGTCACTTACCTGAACAAAATCAAGCTTAAGCACGCTTGTAATCTTATGATAGAAACTGATATGACAATAACGGATATTTGTTACTGTTGCGGTTTTAACTCGCCGGCATATTTTACAAATGTTTTTAAAAAATATATGTCAATGACTCCTGCTGAATACAGAAAAAAATATACCTGATTTAATCAGGTATATTTTTTTATTTCTTTTCAAGATACTTTCTTACGTCGATAGAAACTGCCAAAATAATTATTACACCTTTTATAATATACTGCAAATACGGACTGACACCAATAAAGTTCAAACCGTAATTTATAAATTGGAGTATTATTGTTCCAATCAATACACCCGGGATTGTTCCAACGCCGCCTGCAAAGGATACACCTCCCACAACACAAGCAGATATGGCATCAAGCTCATAGTTTATACCGCTGTTACTTGTCGCTGACCCTACGCGTCCTGCTTCTAAAAAACCAGCCAATCCATACAAAATTCCTGAGATTAAAAATATCAAAATAATATTTGTTGAAAGTTTTACACCTGACACAGCAGCCGCCTCAGGATTTCCGCCAATTGCAAACATATTACGTCCCAAAACAGTTTTGTTCCAGATAAACCACATTATCGCGGCGATAACCACCAGATATATAATCAGGTATGGTAACTCAAACGCCCCTATTTTCAATGACCCTGTTACAAATTTTACATATCTGTCATCAAGATTAGCAATCGGTTGTGCTCCAAGCGGCGGACGGTCAATATAAATACATGACACGCCGTATGCTATCAACTGAGTTCCAAGGGTAACGATAAAAGCGTGTAACTTAAGTTTTGCAACACCAAAGCCGTTGATTACGCCAAAAATCGCACCAATCGTAATAGCTATAAGCATAGGAATAACTATCGGTAACGCCGGCAGATTTGCATACATTCTTGATGCGTATGTTGTGGATTGAAGCAATGACGCTGAAATTATCGCAGTTAATCCTAAAATTCTGCCTGCCGACAAATCTGTTCCCTGCAAAACTATCAGTCCTGCAACTCCCAGTGCAAGAATTCCCCTCGTTGAAGCCTGACTCAATATATTTGTAATGTTTTTTAGTGAAATAAACGATGGATCTTTAATTATAACAATAAGAATTAACGCCCCTAAAACAATGTAAAGAGAATAATCAAGCAAAACTTGTGATATTTTTTTGTTTTTTACCAACTTTGTTCTTCCTTTCGTGCAATTAAATATATTTTGCAGACAATTCCATAATTCTTTCTTGAGTAAGTCCCTCCACTTTCTCAATTCCGGCAACCTTGCCATTAGACATTACCAGAATTCTGTCGCAAATACCAAGTAGTTCCGGCATTTCGGAAGAAACAACAACTATTCCTTTACCTCTGCTTGCCAGGTCTATTATTAACTGATAAATTTCAAATTTTGCACCAACATCAATACCACGTGTCGGCTCATCTAAAAGTAAAACTTCCGGTTCGGTAAGGAGCCATCTGCCCAAAATTACTTTTTGTTGGTTGCCGCCAGAAAGATTTCGTATGCGAGCGGCAGGCGAATGTGTTTTTACGTTGATTTTTTCTATTATCCACTTTGTTGCTTCAAGAGTTTTCTTTTTACTTATTACCCCAAAAGAACTGCATTTTTTCAAACTTGATATTACAGAATTGAAGGTAATATCAAGACCGCCGAAAATACCGGTTTTTCGCCGCTCCTCGGTAAGCAGAGCAAATCCATTTTTAATCGATTCACCCGGACTTCGGTTTGCTACTCTTTTTCCGTTAATTAGTATTTCTCCCGAAGATTTTGTAGCAATACCAAAAATTGTTTCTAACAACTCTGTCCTGCGTGATCCTACGAGACCGGAAATTCCCAAAATTTCTCCTTTTTTCAACTCAAAACTTACATTTTCAACGCATGGCGGATATTTACCGGTAAGATTTCTAACTTCCAGCACATTAAATTCTGATATTTTGTTATGCTTTTCAGGATATCTGTTAGTAAGTTCTCTGCCGACCATAAGTTTAATAATTGCGTCAGTAGTCATTCCGCTTGCCTTATGAGTTGCTACCCATTTGCCATCACGCATTATTGTCACTTCATCACATATTTGCAGAATTTCTTCCATTTTGTGAGAAATATAAATTATACCGCAACCATTTTCTTTCAGTCTGTTAATTATTGAAAATAATCTTTTAACTTCGTCGGATGCTAACGATGATGTCGGTTCGTCCAATACTACTATCTTAGAATCATACGATACGGCTTTTGCAATTTCAACCATTTGTCTGTCTGATACAGATAATCTTCCCATTTTAATTTCCGGGTCAATATCCAAACCAAATTCTTTAAAAATTTCTAATGTCTTATCAAGATATTCCCCTTTTTGAATAATCCCGATATTATTAGGATATCTGCCAAGCCAGATATTATCTGCCACCGACATCTGCAAGACCTGGTTAAGCTCCTGATGAACCATTGCAACCCCATAATTCAAAGCTTGTTTTGGATTTGGGAATTCAACTTTTTCACCATTGAGTATAATTTCACCGCAGTCTTTTTTATAGACACCGAACAAGCATTTCATAAGCGTAGACTTTCCTGCACCATTTTCACCCATCAACGCATGTACGCTTCCCCTTTTAATTTGAAGTTTTGCGTTATCCAGTGCTTTTACTCCCGGAAATTCCTTGCAAATATTTTTCATTTCAAGCAAATAATCTTGGTCAGTTTTTGTCATTTTTATTCTCCGTTATAGGCTTTATATGGTATCCTGACAGCAACTCCGGTATCGTCATACTCAAAATCTGTGCCGTCAATAAAATCGTATCCTTCTGCAACATTCATTCCAATTGAATATAATGCTTTAGCCATCGCTTGCCCGTCCTGTAGGACAGTGCCTGTCATATAACCTTTAGTAATCAAATCTTTTGCCGCATCCGTTGCATCAACACCCACAACAGGAATAAATTTACTATCATCACCTTTGTTGTATCCTGCCGCTTGTAAGGCAGCTATTGCTCCCTGAGCCATTCCATCATTATTCGCAACTACGAATTCAATTTCGTCACCGAATTTAGAAATCCATGCCTCGGTTGCTCTGCTCGCAAGCTCCGTGTCCCAGTTACACACCTGCAAGCCTAATTGTTCTGTTTCAATTCCGTTATCATTAACTGTTTTAATCGACCACTCAGTACGTGCTACAGCCTCGGGATTATCCGGTTCACCCTTCAACATAACATATTGCATAATACCATCTTTATTTTTATCGCAATCTTTTTTCTTCCATGTATCTGTAATAATTTGCCCCTGTATAACTCCCGCATCCTTTGCGTTAGTTCCTACAAATCGTGCTTTACTGTATGATTTTAAAACCTCTTCAGCAGGTTCTCTGTTAAAGAAAACTATAGGTATATCCGCTTCTTTGGCTTTATTTACAATTGTTTGTGCTGCACCAACATCTACGATATTCACCAAAAGTGCGTCCACCTTTTTTTCAATGAGCAAATCCACCTGATCATTTTGTGTTCCTTGATCGCCTTTTCCGTCGTTGAGCAGTAATTTTACTTTGCCGTCAGCTTCTTTTTCCAACGCTTGTCTTACTGTAGATATATATGTGTCATCATACTTGTAGAAGCAAACACCCAAAGTTATTTTCCCTTCATCCTGCATTGAGTTACTTCCGCAACCTGTCAGTAGCAATATGCATGTAAGCATTGCTGAAATAATAATTTTTTTCATAAAAGTCACTCCTTTTATATATATTATTATTTCAAAAAATTTTTTTATACAAAAAAATACAGCGAAATTAATCGCTGTATTTTAAATTCAATCAATTATTTAAAGTATTTAACCGCAGAATCAAATATACCTATATCATAGTCACCCTCGACATTTTTATAAAGGCCATAGCCAATTCTCTCAGAATGTCCCATCTTACCAAATACTCTGCCGTCAGGTGAAGTAATACCTTCAATCGCATAATCAGAATTATTGGGATTAAAATGAATATCACTTGTCGGATTTCCGCTTAAATCAACATATTGAGTGGCAATTTGACCATTAGCTGCAAGCTTTTTGACAAGTTCGTCCTGAGCAATAAATCTGCCTTCACCATGTGAAATGGCAACATTATAAATGTCACCAACTTTAGTATTCATAAGCCAAGGTGACTTATTGGAAGCAATTCTTGTTCTGACTATTCTTGACTGATGGCGGCTGATGGTATTGTACGTCAGTGTAGGACAATTTTCATCAGTATCAATAATCTCACCGTATGGAACAAGTCCAAGTTTAATAATAGCCTGGAAGCCGTTACAAATACCACACATAAGACCATCACGATTTTTAAGCAAATTATTGACCGCATCTCTGATTTCGCCATTTCTGAAAAATGCAGTTATAAATTTACCTGAACCATCCGGCTCGTCGCCACCTGAAAATCCGCCCGGAATGAATATTATCTGAGAATTATTAATTTTTTGTGCAAACGATTTAACAGATTCTTTAATATTCTCTGAAGATAAGTTGTTAATAACAAAAATTTCAGTTTCCGCACCGGCATCAAGTAATACCTTCTGAGTATCATACTCACAGTTTGTTCCCGGGAAAACAGGTATTAACACCTTAGGTTTCGCAAAAGAAGTCGTGGCTTTGAAATTATGCTGAACTGTATAGTCGAGCTTTGGTATTTCTTTATTTTCAGTTTTAATATTACACTTATAAATTGGTTCAAGTTTATTTTCATAACTTGAAAGTAAGCAATTTAAATCAATATTGTTGTCTTTATACGAAACAGCAAACTTTTCTGTAGTATAACCAACCACACTTCCGATATCAATATCCTCGGCAAGTTCAAGTATGAATGCACCATAGTTATATTTAAACATTTCTTCAACATTCATACTGTCAGCATAAGCAAATCCAATGCTGTTACCAAATGACATTTTCATTATCGCTTCAGCAATACCGCCGTAGGTCGGTGTATAAGCGGATATAACTTTTTTATCTGCAATAAGTTTGTTAACAGTTTCAAACAAAGCTTTCTGTGAATCAACAGACGGCAAATTGTCGGAATTATAGTCCGGCTTAAGCATAACTACTTTACTGCCAATTTTTTTGAATTCAGGAGAAATTATATTGTTAACATTCTCTGTAGTAACTGCAAATGATACCAATGTTGGAGGTACGTCAATATTTTCAAAACTACCACTCATTGAATCTTTTCCGCCGATTGCAGCTATCTCGTAATCCTTTTGTGCCATAAATGCACCCAAAAGTGCAGATAATGGCTTGCCCCAACGTTTGCCGTCTTTCATAGGTTTTTCAAAGTATTCCTGGAATGTTAAATAAACATCCTCAAATTTGCTGCCTGCGGCAATCAACTTAGAAACCGACTCAACAACTGCTAAATATGCTCCGTGATAAGGGCTGATTTCTGAAATAAAAGGATTATAACCATACGCCATAACCGAGCAAGTGTTAGTATGTTTAGTCTCAACAGAAACTTTATTTACCATCGCTTGAATAGGTGTTAACTGATTCTTACCGCCAAATGGCATTAAAACAGTTCCGGCACCGATAGTGGAGTCAAATCTTTCTGAAAGTCCTCTTTTGGAGCACACATTAAGATCCTGTGCAAGCTTATTATATGCACCAACAAAATCGGTTTCACTCGACTTATTATAATCTTTAGTATTATCAGGCGTAATATCAATATGTTTTTCAGCACCATTAGAATTGAGAAATTCTCTTGAAATATTTACAATTTCAGTTCCGTTCCAGGTCATAATAAGTCTTGGCTCAGCTTGAACTGCAGCAACAACAGTTGCTTCAAGATTTTCCTCATTAGCCAGTGCAATAAATTTATCAACATTTTCAGCTTCAACAACAACCGCCATACGTTCCTGAGATTCGCTTATTGCGAGTTCAGTACCATCAAGACCGTCATATTTTTTCGGCACAGCATTAAGGTCAATTTTTATACCATCAGCTAATTCTCCGATTGCAACCGAAACGCCGCCGGCACCAAAATCGTTACAGCGTTTAATCAAAAGAGATGCTTCTTTATTTCTGAACAAGCGTTGGAGTTTACGTTCTTCGGGAGCATTACCTTTCTGAACTTCCGCACCGCAATTTTCAAGTGAAGCAAGTGTGTGTGATTTTGATGAACCTGTAGCACCGCCGCAGCCGTCTCTGCCTGTTCTGCCGCCAAGCAGAATAACTATATCACCGTCTTCAGGACGTTCGCGTCTTACGTTTTCAGCAGGAGCAGCAGCAACAACCGCACCAATTTCAAGTCTTTTTGCTACATAGCCATCATGATAAATTTCATCAACAAGTCCTGTTGCAAGACCAATCTGATTACCATAAGAGCTATATCCGTTAGCAGCGGTAGTTACAATTTTTCTCTGCGGCAACTTACCTTCCAT